>JBMYQA010000265.1:0-8895 GCA_049600855.1 Flammeovirgaceae bacterium
AGCTTAAAAATAACCTACTAAAAATACCACATTCATTTTGCTCACCTGCTTAAAAATCCCTCAGAATCACATATCCTGAGGGATTTTTAATTTTATCTTTCTATCAGATCAATTCATAAGTGATCTGATACCGTGCTTCAAAAGCTTTTAACAACTCAATAAAGTGATCAGGTAAGCGCTCCAGAACCTCATCGTAAATTGCTTTTGGAATTTGGCGATAAAATGCTTGGGCAATGCCTCCTGCCATACAAGCGATGGTATCTGAATCGCCGTTCAGGGAAATGCCTATTCGGATGGCACTTTCTACATCTTCTGACTCTAAAAAAGAAATAATCGCTTCTGGCACCGAACCTTGGCAAGTGACATCAAACTTATAGTATTGCTTTATGCTTTGGGTAGTTCGATCTAAGTTATAATCAAAGGTCGTAGACACCCATTCTTTAATTTCCTGCTTCGTTTTTCCTTGTCTAGCCATCCAAATTGCTCCTGCAATGGCTTGGGCACCTTTCACGCCTTCAGGGTGATTATGTGAAGGAATGGCACTGGCTTCCGCCTCTTTCAATACTTCGGCTAAGTCATCAAAAGCATAACCTACGGCACTCACACGCATCGCTGATCCATTTCCAAAACTATCATAAGGCTCAGCTTGGTTTACGGGTAATTTCAACCAATTTCTAAATCGTCCCCCATATCCCGCATTTGGATAGCGATTGCCATAGCTGTGGATCGTCTCCTTATACGTTTTTTTAGTTAAAATTGCATCTGCTACCGCAAAAGAAAGGACAGAATCATCGGTTATTCTACTGTGGTCTTTAAATAGTATAAAATCAGTGCTACTCACTTCTTCCCACTCATACACTGATCCTATTACATCTCCAATTATTGCTCCAATCATAGGCTTAAAATTTTATTGTGTAAAAAATACGCTAACAAATTTAACAACGGAGCGCCTTAGAATTGGTTGCATAGAAATCAATTTTAATTCAAAAAAGGCTAAATTCACCTGTATAAAATAGTCTAAAAAACAGAGAAGTCGCATTATAACTCATTGGAATAAACGCATACGCTTTGAGCTACCTAAGAGTTTGGAAATGAGCTTCACAAAAATTCAATCAGCACATGTTACTTCAAAAACAAACCATTTTTATAAACCGTCCTTCTATTTTATTGGTAGGTTATTTCCTGTTCTTACCCCTCTATGCCTTAGCTCATAATCCTGACGATACCGCTTCTGCCCTTGAGCTGCTCCAAGAACACCGACTAAAATTAGCTAATAAAGCTTCTCAACAACTGAGTGTGGCAGAAGGATTACAGAGTTTAGATGTAGGGCTGTGGACAGTATGTGAACAATATTTCTCAAAACATCAACCGAAAGATTATCAATTGGTGCTTGCTAAATTGAACTTGCTCCGACATAACTATCAAGATGCCGCTTCATTACTTCAAAAAGTTCATCCAACGGCTACGCATCTTGTAAGAGAAAAGCGGTTGATCAAAGTGCAATTATTTATCCAAGCTTGGGATTTGGATAAGGCCCGACAACAGTGCATGCAATTATTGGCTATAAATCCTAAAGATATCGATGCTGGTTTTTGGTTAGGCAGAATTGCCATTCTAAAAAAATCTTACCAAGAAGCCGAAAAGTGGGCTGTAAGATTGCAAAAATGGGATTCTACTCATGTACTAGGTTATGGCTTGGAGGCCGAAGTACAACTTTGGAATCGCGAAATTGATTTAGCCGAAGTTTTATTAAAGCAGGCACTGACACGCAACCCTTTCCATCCTGATTTTAGGTTTTGGTATGGCTATGTCATTTGGAGAAAACGAGATGCAAAGTTGTTGGATCAGATGGCTGCTCAGTGGGAATTGGCCTTATCCATTAACCCCTATCATTACCTCACCCATTGGCATTGGGGAAATGGGCATACCAATTTAACCTATGCCGATTACATCCATGAATCTGATCAAAAAGCAAGTAAAGCGCTAAAAGTAGCGGAAGCATTAGTTAGGGATGGAAACGTCAAAAAAGGGTTACGACAAGCCCTTCGCACCCAACAAAAATATCATCATTCTACATTGCCCTTACTGTTTAGGGCTTCAACGTATTACAATTTAAGTGATGCACAAAGTGAGGCATTAGACTCTGCACAAATTATTTTTGATGAATTACTTACCTTACGCCCACATTATGGCCCAGCCCACAATGGTTTAGCTGCTGTGATTAAGAAAAAACAATTTCGTTTTTTGGCTAATTTCAAAGACTTAGAAGCCAGCATTACGCAAACCGAAATTCCTGAGGAATGGGATACCCTCTTTCATGAAGTTTTTCCTGATTTAAAAGCTTACCCAACTGATCGGGTTTCAAAAATGGTTTGGAGTCAACTCTTTACTGGGAAAGCCTATTTGCCTATGCTTAAAAAGCTCAATCGGAAATTTGTCATTCCGTCATTGCATACCGATTTGGCAGCGGCTATGAACAACCCTTGGTTTCGCTCGGCTAGTACCTTCGATAATCGCCAATGGATGGACATCCGTGGCGTTGGCAGTGGTGCCACAGGTATTGAATATGTAGAACGTGGAGCACACCTCGAACGCAATGTCACTTTACACGAGTATGTACACTTGTTTCATCATACGGTATTAACCGAAGCTGAAAATCGAAAAATTAGGCAGTTGTTTTTTAAGGCAAAGGCAGAAAACCGAACGCTCGATTATTATGCTGCCAATAATGAATCGGAATATTTTGCGCAATGCTTCACGGCTTACTTCTCAACTCAAAAAGTGCACCCACTCAACCATAAGTCCATGAACACACGTCAGGATTTAAAACAAAAAGACCCTGAAATGTTTGAATTCCTAAATCAGATGACGGCTAAACAACAAGCCTTCTTAGCTGGTGATGAATCTGCTTTAGCTGAAAATTGGGCACAAACTTATGTCATACTAGCACAGCAGCAACATGAACTCTCGCCAAGTGCTCGCCATGGACTTTCTATTGAACAGCTTTATCAAAAAGCATTAAGCTATCAACCAGATTACTTACCTGCACAATTGGGCCTCATTCAAACGTGGGTAGAAAACAACAAACGTCAACAAGCACAGCAGCAACTCGATCAACTGCTTAAGGCTCATCCTCATTACGCTCCTGCTTACCTCAGTCAAATTGAGTTAACCCAATGGGCTAAGCGGGATTCGCCAAATACAGAACCCGCAGCGCATTTACAAAAAGTGATTGATCTGTATCAAAAAGCTTATTCATTGGAAACGGATCCCCAATTGAAGGCAGGTATTTACCAAAAACTGAATCAACTTTATTTAGACCATTGTTTGATAGATTCTGTTATTCAATTTTCAGCATATTACCATCAGCATGCTGCCAAAGTATCGACTTACCTCTATGACGCAGCTCAACAAGCCTTAGGTGTTAAAAGTTGGCAAGCAGGAATGTTAGGCTATCCATCAGCGACTCAAACCATGAACGAGTTGCTCATTCAGTATCCACAAAACTATCAATTTTGGTTATGGAAAGCAGCTATGCTCGCTGCCACCGATCAACACGAACAATTAATTGACTTTTTAAGTCCTGAAGCAAAACGCCTGTCCAAAACGGGAAACCCTTTGGTAAATGCGTTCAATATACAACTTGCAGAGGCCTATTTATACTTGCATAAAACTGCGAAAGCCAAACAAGTTGTTGCCTTAATTCAATCGCCACTCACTTACCTGAGTCCCACTCAACGCTTGCAGCTTGCAAGGGTTTATGCTTATCTGGAAGAAGAAAAGAAAGCGCAGGAAATCATTACCACATTTCAAGCAAAAACGGATGAGCAACGAGCAGCTTTGGCTTTTACACAGGGTAAAATTGCCCAACACAACAATGAATTGGACGATGCCATTTCTTATTGGACTACTGCTTTAAAAGTCAATCCTTATCATGTAGAAGCACGTAAAAGTCTCATTCGATTGCTAAAGATGCTTAAACAGGTAGAAAAAGCTCGATTGGTGGCCGAACAAGCTAAAACAGTATCTTATCCGTTTCATGCGAGTCAATTAGCTCAATTTGATGCCCTAGCAAAGTAAAATAAACTTATTCCATAAAAATAGCCACTATCGGAAAAAGATAGAGGCTATTTTTAGCCGCGAATACCTTTTCTATCATTCTCTATTCTTAGGACTTTGTCCATCTCCTGAAAATTGAATCGCAGGATTAGAAGGATAAACATTATTTCGTTTATCTACATCAGCCATTCGATCAGTAGGATCAATCACAATGGCTCTAATTTTTTTGGTTTTCGTAGGGATCACTAAATTATATTGAGGATAAGCCCAAGGCCAATCTGCTTGCACGTAAGTTTTTATGTCCACAAAGCGTTCTGATTTCTCTCCTCTCATTACTCTCAAGGGAATATAGAAACATTCAATGGTACTGTCTTCATATTCTACTACGACATCAATCGGCATGGGCATTGTGCCTACTCTTTCTAAGGTAACAACTGTATTTTTTCCTTGGCTTACCACATTTCTAATTCCATAATCAATGCGATTAGTCGTACCCACCCAATGTTCAAAATACCAATCCAACTCTAAACCAGAGACTTCTTCCATAATCCGTTTAAAATCTGTAGGATTAGGATGCTTAAATTTCCACGTATTAAAATACGCTAACATGCCTTTATCAAAGGCTTCATTTCCAATAATATAACTGAGCTGATGTAAAAATACAGCTCCTTTAGAATATGCATTTATACTGTACGCTCTATTGGTTTTATAATGATCTGCATGCACCGTCATTGGCTCTGCGGCATCAGAACTGGCGATTCTGAAATAGCTTCGGTAACTGCCTGTAAAGGGATTTCTCGCTGGCTTTTTCGAAAGTAAATTCTTTGTATAAGCGGTTAAATAAGAAGTAAAACCTTCATCCATCCAAGAATACTTCGATTCATTCGTTGCTAATACACCTTGAAACCAACTGTGTCCAGCTTCATGAATAATGACGCTCAATAAAGAGTTCTGCGTTCTACGCCCCGTCACTAAGGTTGACATTGGATATTCCATTCCACCATCACCACCTTGCAAAATACTGTACTGCTTATATGGATATTTCCCAAACTTCTTATTAATGATCTCAAAAGCTTTTACCGTCTTAGCTTGTACATCAAGCCAATGTTTTTTTACGGAATCAATATCCGTTTGGTAGAAAAAGTGTATCTCAGGACCATTTTCTACTTTGGCAATATCGTGCTGATAGTCAGGATCGGCTGCCCAAGCGAAATCGTGTACATTTGGCGCTTTAAAATGCCATACCAACTTATCCGAGTTTGGACGCTGAAGCGGTTTTGATTTATCTTCATAACCATGTCCAATCTCTTGTGGATTTTGTAAATATCCCGTGCCACCAATCGTATAAGCCGAATCCATCTTGATTTTAACATCAAACTCCCCCCAAACACCATGAAACTCTCGACCGACGTATGGATTCGCATGCCATCCTTCGTAATCAAACTCACACATTTTAGGATACCACTGCGTCATGGAGTAATCAATACCCTCTTTATTATTTCGCCCTGATCTCCTGATTTGTAAAGGTACTTGCCCTAAAAAGTTCATGTCAAAAGTAACCGTCGTGTTTGGCTGGATCGGTTCAGCAAGTTCTACTTCTAAAATCGTCCCCACGGTTTCGTATTGAACTGCTTTGCCACTTTGAGTGAGCGACTGTACCTTGATGAATCCAATTTCCTCTGGTTTCAGTTTGAAAATCCGATCTTTCACTCTAGCATCAGGATCTTTAATGGTTCGTGAACGCACATCCATCATACTGCCTGGTTGAAATGCATTAAAGTATAGGTGATAAAACACCTTTTTCAAGACATAAGGCGAATTATTCGTGTAAACGAGCTTTTGCTTACCTGTGTATTGATGATTTTTGGTATCAAAATCAATCTCCATCTCATACTTTGCCTGTTGCTGCCAACGATCTGGTTGAGCGAGCAAGGTACTCGATAAGCCAATAAAAAATAGTAAAACAAATTGTTGTAGAAGTATTCTTTTCATCTCATGAATTGTTGAGGTTGTTCCAACGTGTTTCTTGCAAAAACCGCAGTTGTTACCATATTAAGACCATCCCTTTTCACTAGTTGTTCTAATACAAGGGAGATTATGTAGTTAGCTTAAAGGTCGTGAAATTACATTTCAAAAGCCCAAATGACAAAAAGAATACGATGAGCGGTTAGTTGCAGTTCATAAACCTTGATACGAAAAGAGGCAATCACATTGGATTGCCTCAACTTGGATTGCCTCAACTTGGATTGCCTTAACTTAGCTAATTTGAACTCTTGTACCGCTTTTACAATGCTGCTGCGGTAAACTGCTTCAGGAAGCGAATATCATTTTCCGTGAACAATCTCAGGTCATTAATTCTAAACTTCAACATGGCAATACGTTCAATCCCCATACCAAAAGCATAGCCCGTGTATTTTTCAGGATCGATATTACAATTCGCCAATACATTCGGATCAACCATGCCACAGCCTCCAATTTCTACCCAACCCGAATATTTACAGATGTTACAGCCTTTTCCTCCACAAATGTGACAAGAAATATCGAGTTCTGCACTTGGCTCAGTAAATGGGAAGAAAGACGGTCGTAAACGAATTTGCGTGCCTTTGCCAAACATCTCTCTTGCAAAATAGAGCAATGTTTGTTTCATATCTTTAAAGCTCACATTTTTATCTACATACAATCCTTCCACTTGATGGAACACACAATGCGCACGTGCTGAAATGGTTTCATTGCGATAGACTCGTCCAGGAGACAAGGTACGAATTGGGGGTTTTTCATTTTCCATCACCCGAATTTGCACTGAAGAAGTATGCGTTCTTAATGCAATATCAGGGTCTTTAGCAATGAAGAATGTGTCTTGCATTTCCCGCGCAGGGTGATTAGGCGGGAAGTTTAATGCCGTAAAGTTATGCCAATCATCTTCTACCTCTGGTCCTTCGGAAATGTTGAAACCAATGCGTTCGAAAATTTCCACAAAGCGATTACGCACTAATGAAAGTGGATGCATCGCTCCCAAGGTATTTGAAATGGGCGGTAAGGTTAAATCAACTGGCGCCTCCGCATTTCCTTCTTGCGCTTGCTCTATCGCATCTTGAGCTTGCTTAAACTTATCCTGAGCTATATTTTTTAACGCATTCAACTTTTGCCCAACCGATTTACGGTCTGTAGGAGCAACTTTTCCCATTCCTCCAAACAAGGCGGCCACTTTTCCCTTCTTCCCAATATATCCAATACGGAATTCTTCCAATTGTTGCTTATTCTCAATTGGATAGTCTCCGATTTCTTTCGCTACTTGTTCTATTAATTCTAACATAGGTATTGCTTTTTGCTTTAAGGAATGACGCATAGATCACACAATTGGTTTCCCTCAAAGTCAAATTTATCGTCAAAAACAGATCACAAATTTAGGAATATTCAGCAAACAACTATCATTTTAGAATATGCTTTTATAACCTGCATAACGATTTTTTTATTTTCCTCCTTTTGTCAAGATAATTTCTCATTCATTAGCACTGATGTAGCACATTTCATCAGGTGATTTTCCTCATGATTTTTCACAGATTTATCGCTGACATTTGCCAAAAAGAAGAATTTTCTATCAAAGTATTCTTTAGAGAGATTCGCTGGTTATCTTTGTCAGGTTTTTTTGAAAAATGCTCTTTAAACTAATAAATGCACTATGGAGAAATTATATGATGAAATCCCTTCTTTAGACTTAGCTGATTTTCTTTCAGGAGATGAGGCGCGAAAAAATAATTTTGTGCAAGCTTTAGGAGAGGCCTACAATAATATTGGTTTTGTAGCAATTAAAAATCATGGATTGTCGGATGAGTTAACCGAAAATCTGTACACCACCATTCAGGAGTTTTTCTCACAGTCAGATGAAATCAAGCAAAAATATGAGCGCCCTGATTTAGCTGGACAACGGGGATATATCAGCAAAGGCAAGGAACATGCGAAAGGGCGAAATACAGGAGACCTGAAAGAGTTTTTCCATATCGGCCAAATCAAAGATGAGTCTGATCCTGAATCCATGGCTTACCCCGATAATATTTGGCCAGAAGAAACGCCTGATCTCAAAAAATATGGATTAGAGACCTATAAAACCTTAGAGCAAACGGCTAAACACATGCTGCAAGCCATTGCCCTGTACTTGGGCTTAGACGAATTTTACTTTGAGGATAAAGTCAAGAATGGCAATAGTATTCTGCGCCCAATTCATTACTACCCCATTGAAGACCCTGACTCGGTACCAGAAGATGCCGTACGTGCTGCTGAACACGGTGATATTAACCTCATTACCTTGTTGATGGGTGCAAGTGCAGATGGACTTCAAGTATTGCGCAGAGATGGAAAATGGATTCCAATTACGGCACTTCCCGAACAAATTATCGTGAATGTAGGCGATATGCTGGATCGTTTGACCAATCACAAACTAAAGTCAACCATCCACCGTGTGGTAAATCCACCGAGAGCATTGATGAATACTTCGCGTTATTCGATTCCATTCTTTATGCACCCTAGATCTGAAATGGATTTAACCTCATTGGAGAGCTGCATCACAGAAAAAAATCCAAAACGGTATACTGACATCACTGCTGGAGCATTTTTGCAACAACGCCTTGAAGAAATTGGTTTAATTAAGAAATAAAGTATTCCATAAATACTTTCTAAGTTCTTACAATTAGTTTTGCGGACAGTTGGTTAACTGTCCGTTTTTTAGTTAAACCCTTGACCATGAGTACAACAGAAACACCCAGTAAAAGTCGCATCATTAAGGAAATTATCTTTTTTACCTGCTCACTGGTAGGTTACACCATCTTCTATTTTACGCTC
>JBMYQA010000266.1:0-8646 GCA_049600855.1 Flammeovirgaceae bacterium
CCATGCTGTACCTTGACTACCTGAAATGTTCCAAACAGATGTCCATGAACCGCCATCAGGTTTTGCTTCTAAAGTCAGTGAACCCATATCGGTACCATTCATGTGGTAATCGAACTCAAAGGTAGCTGATGATTCGCCAGAAAGGTCGAAGCAAGGGCCATCTAAATAAGTTGTTTTGCTTGGGTAGTTCGGGCTAGAAGCTTCTACATACATGTACCAAGAACCGTCAGAACCTGAAGCTGGTCCTGTATTGCTTGAAGGAGTACCTCCTGAGTCACGTGTCCAATCTAAGTCGTCACCAGAACCTTGCGTCCATGCGCCAGCACCACTTTCGAAGCTCTCACTGTAAGGGAAGGCTGCAACTGTAGTTCCACAAGAACCACCTCCGCCTCCACCGCCATTTTGGCTGAAAGAATCACGGAAACCACCAGGTAAAAGTACTGCTCTCATTCGATCTTTTTGTCCAGCAGAGAACATATACATACATGCATCATTCACATAATCCATGTAATTCATAAACATATCACTTGAGAAACCGCCATTGTTGGTACAGCTTCTATCAGGGTAAGAAGGGCAACCTCCGTTAGAACCGTTTTGAGTAGGTGTATCTGCTACGAAGTCATCCACACTACAGTTACCATCACCCCAAATGTGACGTAAGTTTAACCAGTGACCTACTTCGTGCGTAGTGGTACGTCCTAAATCGAAAGGAGCTGAAAGGTAGAATCCAGAACCTTTAGCTGAGCTACCAAAGTACTGAGGTGACATTACGACTCCATCAGTAGCAGCTGCTCCACCAGGAAATTGAGCATATCCTAAGATACCTCCACCAATGTTACATACCCACATGTTCAAGTATTGCGAAGCATCCCACGCATCTACACCACCTTGAGCAGATGATTTCATTGCATCATTTGTTCCCCAAGAAGTTCTAGAAGACGATTTCCTTGTAATACCGTTGGTTGGATTACCATTTGGATCAACCGTAGCCATTTCAAACTGGATTTGCGTATTACCAGCAGCTACAGCAGCAAATTCTGAAGGAGGATTGTAATCTGCATTTAACTGAGCAAAGTCCTCATTCAATACATCAATTTGTGATTGAATTTGTGCATCGCTAATGTTCTCTTGCGAATTCGCATAAATGATGTGAACAACTACGGGAATGATAATCGTTTGACCATCGGGAGCTAAACGGCCACTCTTAACCGCTTGGATGTAGTTTTGAGTGTGTTGCTCAATTTGGGCTACTTTTTCTGGATGCGCAGCTGCATGAGCGTGGTAGTCTGAGTTACAAGTTCGCTGAGCGCTTACTTGGATGGTTAACCCTAACATAAGGGCAAACATGGATAGTAAAAGTTTTTTCATAACAGTTTCAACTAAATTAAGTTGGAGGTTAAATAGTTCTGAAAACTTGATTGAACTAATGTAAGATTTTACAATAATTCTCACAATTAAGTCGTGACGATTATAGAGTTTCAGATTAGAAACTCCAAATTTTTTCAAAAAAAACATGATTTTTCACGCAAAAAAAGCCAACAAAGTATAAAAATATAAAGATATGTAGGCAATCGCGCCTAATTTATACCATTCCAATCAAATCCTTGAAACCGTAAGCTTTAGTCATAATCATTGTACTATTCTAATAAAATACTATACAAATCGCGAAAAATTAGAACAGGTGAAGAAAACTGACTTAATTATCTACTTGCAACATTGTTGCATTATTTTATAACATATCCTAGATTGCTCGAATTCATTCATATTTAATTGAAAAAGTTCCGAAAGGCACTCAAACAAGTGTAACTATTTATCCTTAAATCGAACAAAAATAAATAATGTAACACTGATCGAATTTAGTCAGTGAAATGTTCATGAAAGCATGCTAAGTGTTTAGGCACACGCTGTTTCCAATAATTCCAGTCGTGCTTGCCCGCGTGCTGCGAGAAGTCGTGGGGTACTTGATGGGCTAATAATTTAAGGTGGAAAGCCTTATTGACCTCAAAGAAAAAATCATCTTGACCACAGTCAATAAACAGGGTAAACTGACCTTGCTTGATTTGATCTATCATAGTTATGACTGTATGCTTGTTCCAATTACTGGCATATTTCGCTTTACTACCGAGTCGTTTTTTGATGTCCCAACTATTGGGAAATGGCCTAAAATCAACGCCTCCACTCATACTTCCAACTACTCCCCAAATCGAAGGGTTTCTACTTGCCAAATAGATCGCGCCATGTCCTCCCATGCTCAAACCTAAAATACCGCGTTTTTCACGATCGCCACTGATGCGATAGGTTTGATTAACCACAGGCACTAGCTCTTTTGTGATGTAGGTTTCATACTGGTAGCTGGAATCCATCGGACTATCAAAATACCAACTGGTATTTCCTCCATCTGGACAAACAATAATAAATTGATAGCGATCTACTAAGGTTTTTAATTCAGGAATTTTACGGATATAATTGGTATAATCGCCATAAGCACCATGCAACAAATAAATCACAGGATAGTGTTGCGCAGTGTGAGTTGCATATGCTGTTGGAGTAATGACAATCGTTGGAATGGCTTTCTGCATCACCGTGCTATACACCTTGAGGGTATCTACCGTGCCCCCAAGACTAGTAAAGCTCAGGAACAGGCAAAAAATGATGTTAAACGCTAGTTTCTTCATCGAATTTTTCCATCAATTAATGCTTGAAAAAATGCTTCATAGTTGGAGATTGTCCGCTCAATGGCGAAATCTTGAAGTGCGGTTTTCTTTCCAGCATCGATCAGCTGCGTACGCAGTGTGGGATTTTCAGCGAGTAGCGTAATTTTTCGCGCTAGCCCTTCTATATCTTCGTCCTCAAACAATAAACCATTCACCTGATCTTTCACCAAATCAGGGTTTCCAGCGGCATTGGTCGCAATCACAGGAACCCCCATCGCCATGGCTTCTAACAAGGACTGTGACAAGCCTTCCATGGTTGAAGGCAAAATACTCATGGTAAAAGTTCTAAAATAAGCTAATACCTGATCTCCAGGTACAAAACCTTCAAAATAGATTTGATGAGGCTGCTTGTATTGTTTAATAATTTCCTGAAATACTGGACTATTTTCGATGCCAATAAAAATCATCGTTACAGGAAATTCGATCAATTGCAATGCTTTAATCAATTGAAGTTGTTTCTTCAATCGAGACACACACCCAATCACGATATCTGAAGGTTGAATTGCATATTTTGCTTTTAGTTCTTCAACATAGCCTTCATCAATTTGTTTATATTTTTCTGGTGGAGTACCATTGTAAATGACTTCAATATGATGCTCAGAAATACCATTGGCTTTTAAAGATTGTTTGACTCCTTCACTAACCGCTACAATTTTTTCTGTACCCCACTGATAAAACCAACTCACAGGCCCTCCCATACTTTTGGAAACTTGCCGTCGAGTAAATACCACTTTTGCGTTTAGCTTATGGATTTTATTTGCGAGTATGCTGGTGTAACGATCTTTTCCCGATTGGGCATTAATGAGTTGAATGTCGTACTTTTTCACTACATCTCTAATTTGACGCATATTCTCCCGATCGAGTTTACCTTTAAATGTCATGTGTTCCACAATGACTTTAGAGCCAGCTACCAACTCATTTAATAAAGCTTCTTTTCGACATCCCAATACCACTCGGTGGCCTCTTTCCGCCAATCCTTTCGCTAAATAGCTAATGGAATTTGTTGAGCCCGCAATATCACCTTGATGCGTTATAATTAATATATTCATAAACCTGTAAGCAACTGACCCTAATTTGTTCCTTTATGGAATTAAGAACAAAGGTAATAGGATTCAGCGATGTATGAAGTGAAGTTGAATGTTTAGAGCAGGTAATGGTAAAGGGCGTTTTACTCTTTATTTCATTCTCATTTTTGACTACCACAACTGAAAGTTCGCTGACTATCAAACTCTTAATGCGTATGATTATTACATTAGTCTATCAGTAATTTGAAATTCTTACTATTTTTGCGCGACAACACCAAAATATACGTTGTAGTAGTAGTGTATTACAAAACTAACCTGTTTGTTAACGTATTTTTCCTTAGCCGATACGAATGAACTCTGAAATTTCACAACATACCAATCACTTAGGGATCAGTTTTGAGGATACCCAAACCGCTTTTTCATTGAAGAGCGATCTTGAACTCAAACGTTCATACATGCTTTTTGCAACGATGAACTACCCTTGGCTAGTTAAAATGGGAACTAGCTCGATTAAAACAGCCTTTGCCGTAGGCTTACCTATTAAATCCATTCTAAGACAAACTTTATTTGCTCATTTCTGCGGAGGAGAGGATATCGAAGATTGTACGAAAACGATCAAATTACTTGCAGAACATAACATAGGCACAGTACTCGATTATTCTGTAGAAGGTGAAAAAACAGAAAAAGGCTTTGACATTACCGAAAAAGAAACCTTAGAAACCATTTACAAAGCAGCAGAATCGCCTAGCATGCCTTTTTGTGTATTTAAGGTTACTGGCATTGCCTCCACTCCGCTACTCGAAAAAGTGCAGCGTGGTGATGTATTAACCCCTGAAGAAGAAAAAGCGTGGCAACGCGCCAAACAGCGTGTGGACACCATTTGTCAAACGGCTTACAAGAAACGAGTGCGCATATTCATTGATGCAGAAGAGACGTGGATTCAAGGTACGATTGATGCTTTTGCAGAAGAGATGATGACCAAATACAACAAGGAACTTCCTATTGTGTACAATACGTACCAAATGTATTTGTCGGCCAAGTATGCACAACTGGAAGCGGACTTGCAGAAAGCCAAAGATCGGAACTACTTTTTAGGAGCAAAACTCGTGCGCGGTGCGTATATGGAAAAGGAACGCAAGCGCGCCGAGAAAAAAGGCTACCCCTCCCCGATTCAACCCGACAAAGCCTCTTCTGATCGAGACTTTAATAAGGCTCTAGCGTTTTGCGTAGCGAATCGCGATAAAATTGCGCTTGTTGCGGGTACGCATAATGAAGAAAGCTCACTGTACCTAACCAAACTATTGGCGGAAAATAATATCAAATCGAATGATGCAAATTTCTATTTTGCCCAGCTATTTGGCATGAGCGATCACATTTCATTCAACTTAGCAAAAGCGGGATACAATGTTGCGAAATACGTTCCTTATGGCCCTGTAAAAGCGGTGATTCCTTACCTATTTAGACGAGCTGAAGAAAACACCTCTGTGGCTGGTCAAAGCAGCCGAGAGTTTACGCTCATCCAAAAAGAAATGAAAAGGAGACGGAGAGAATCCTAACACATACGCATATCCTGCGAATATTTTATAACAATCCAGTTTGTGTCTTCACAGACTGGATTTCCTTTTGAGGAATTTAACTTACGCATCTTCGCTATTTTGAAGATTAGCAGAAGTGTATTGATGTCACCACTCAGCATTAGCTATTCTTTATCTCTTATAGGTACATCGTGTAAATAGCTATAACCTAACACTTAATAGACTGTTAGATTTTTTTTCGCATTCCTTATCAACTTTAGTATACTTTTTAGATACTTGTAGATTCATACATATTATTTCTTAATTCAACTAAAATCATGAATGACCTAGCAAACTATCCCGATAGTCCTCATATTCAAGACCCCTTATTTTTAGAACCTACTGAAGAATATCAAAATCAAGTTCAGCGTGTAGCTAAAGGAATCTCCGTTTTTGTGGGCACTTATATTACTATGCTAGCCGTAACTGTTGGCCTCTCGGCTGCCTGCATTGCATTTGGTATTTTTCTCTTAAAGAGCTTCACTATTTTAACGGCCTTTATTAGTGCTGGCGTGATGGGCATTGGAGCCATGTTGCTTTCTTTCTTTGCCAAATCGCTTTTTGCATCGCGTAAGCCAAAACATGAAGGTAAAATTGAAATTACCGCCAGTAACGAACCCGAATTATACGAATTTGTCCATATGGTTTGTGCAGAAGTCGGTGCCGATGTTCCCAATAAAATCTACCTTGCACCTGATATCAATGCTTGGGTTTCGTATGAATCAACTTTTTGGAGCTTGTTCAAGCCTGTAAAAAAGGACTTGACCATTGGCATTGGTCTCATGAATTGCCAAAACATGAGTGAATTTAAGGGAGTCCTTGCTCACGAATTTGGTCATTTCTCCCAAAAAAGCATGAAACTCAACAGCTACGTCTATACCATGAATCGCATCATTTACGATTTGGTATATAACTACGACAGTTGGGATCATACCATTAATAAATGGGCAAACGCAGGAGGATTGTGGGGGTTATTCGGGAAAGTCCCTAAGGCATTTGCAGATGGTGTGCGCTTCATATTACGCAAGTTGTATGAGCCGATTAACCTGCGTATGATGGAACTCTTACGCCAAATGGAATTTCATGCGGATAAGTTTGCCGTATATGCTGCGGGAAGTCACGCGAATGTCAGCGGTTTACGCAGAATAGACTTTGCAGGCCGCGCACATCGCTTTGCCATCCAAAAACTGAGTCAGGCCTTAAGCATGGGGTTAAAAACAGACAATATCTTTAAGGTACAACGCTGGGCCATCAAACATTTAGCCCAAAAACACCACATGGAACTGGAATATGGGTTACCAGTAATCACAGACAAGCACCTCGCTCAACTCAACAAAGCGCGGATTACCTATACGGATCAATGGGCTTCTCATCCTAATTTAGCAGATTCCGAGGCAAATATGATGAACCCCGTAGTTCATGCTGAAATCTCTAAAGCGAATCCCTTACACCTCTTTACTGATGCGGAGAAATGGGAAAAAGAATTCACCAAAGAGCTCTATAAAGACATTCCGAACGAAAAAGTATTGGATGTTACCCCAATAGATGAAATCATCAAAAAATTAGACGAAGAAATGGCTCGTTATACCATTCCTAAAATCTTCAACAATTATTACGATGATCGAGTGTTGGATGAGTTTAATATTGAGAAGTTGATTAAAAAGTTTGAAAAAGGGAAAATCGAACTCAACTCATTCGAAGAAATCTTTTCTCCTGAGCATCAAGCGAAAATCGAGCGTTACCAGTACGACTTAGAAGATATTCAAACCTTAGATTACATGGATAAAGGGTACATCAACACCAAATTCTTTGAGTTTGAAGGGAAACGTTATCCGATAAGCGAAGCCAAAGCAGGCATTAAAAAGCTCCAAAAAGATGCCGATCGTGCTGAACGCTGGCTTAAGGAAAATGACAAGCAAGCGTTTTTATTCTTTTATCAGTTAGGTAAAAAGCTTGGAAAAAGTGAGGATTATGTAAATGTATTCCGAGAGCAATTTGCTTTCCGTGGCAATATGGCGATGTGTAGCGAATGGTTAGGAGCCATTCAACTGCGTTATTTTGTGCTGAGAGCCAGCGATGAAATTACGCATGAAGATTTAAGGATATTTGTGGAAGAAATTGCGGGTATAGAAGATGCGTTCAAAAATGCTCTTTATTTCGCCCAGAAAGAAGGCGAGTTGAAGGGATTGCCTAAATCCTTAGAAAAGGTAATTAAAGAATACCTTGCCGACAAAAACAATTACTTTATTGGTGGACATTACGACAGTGAACAATTTAGTGGTTTTTGGAATTTAGTAACTGATGTTCAAATCCACTTTGCTAATCTATACCACGAACGTTTGGCTGAGATTTTTAAGTATCAAGAATCTTTGTTGAGAAAAACGCTTAATGAAGGAAATGAGGAGAAAGAAAAAGTAGTGGAATAAAAATGGCTAGTAGCATCAGGATTTACAGAATTAACGTATTTTGTAAATCCTGATTTCGACATTGGAAAAGCTCATTTACATCATCGCAGAAAAAATCATACTTGCTGCTAAAATTGCCCCAGTAATTCCGACACCAATAATCACTTTCTGCTTCGTTCTATTGAGCTGATGCCACGCTGAATTAAAATTAAATGCATATTTAACGGATTGTTTCCAACTTCGATAACCAGAAGCCTGCTCCTGCATAGAACTCCACACTTCGCGCTGGCTTTCATATGCTTCCCCTTTTCGATCGTATTTAAAAATGGCTAATTTAGCCCTCGTCCCAATTGGTGACTGATATGCATAATTAATGCAAGAGCCAAGACCAGAAACATCCTTTGTACCATGTGGTTTTACCGTTGCCCGAATCTCTTTAAGTAACATCAGGTTTTGATATTTAAAACCACAAAGCTCATTCTCAAATAGTTGACCTCTTGGAATCACAAACTCCAATGCTTCTGAGGTATTATTCTTAAACTTGACCCAAACCGAATGATCGCGCTCGATTCGAACCCGCTGAATGTCAATTTTCCTATCAATCGCCAAATTCACCAAAGCCTCAGGCTCCACAATCTCATCAAAGCCCAATAAATTTGGATTGACCACGACATCACGATTATACATCGCATTTGTTTCCATGAGTACCGTCAGTCCACCGATATTTTTCTGATCGAGCCTGAGATTGAATACTTCCGCCAATCGAGGGATGTTTTTCAGGTAATATGCCCGTGCAGCATCCAAAAAGTGTACTTTTCGATCAGCAGCTCGGAGTTTATAATCTCTGATCGTTTCAGCACCATATGCTTGGGCAATCTGCTTAATTGTTTGTGCCCATTCAAAAAGTGACCGCCCATTCGCTTCTTTT
>JBMYQA010000267.1:0-8536 GCA_049600855.1 Flammeovirgaceae bacterium
CAAAAGTAGAATACTTTAATCCAGGAAACTCCATGAAAGACCGTATGGCTCTTAAGATGGTAGAAGATGCTGAAGCAGCGGGGATTCTTAAGCCTGGAGGAACGATTATTGAAGGAACTTCTGGTAATACAGGTATGGGGCTCGCGCTTGCTGCTGTATCTAAAGGCTATAAGTGCATCTTTACCATGGCTGATAAGCAGTCGCAAGAGAAAATTAATATCCTGCGCGCTGTGGGGGCTGAAGTAATTGTTTGTCCGACCAACGTCGCTCCTGAAGACCCGCGCTCGTATTATTCGGTAGCCAAGAAACTCAATGAGGAGATTCCAAATTCGTTCTACCCCAATCAATACGACAACCTTTCTAATCGTACAGCGCATTACGAAACAACAGGGCCAGAAATTTGGGAACAAACGGAAGGTAAAGTTACGCACTATGCGGCAGGTGTAGGTACAGGTGGATCGATGTGTGGCGTTGCTCAGTATTTAAAAGAGCAAAATTCAAATGTCGTTAGTGTTGGAATTGATACTTATGGCTCCATATTCAAAAAATATAAGGAGACGGGAGAGTTTGACGAAAAAGAGATTTATCCTTACCTGACAGAAGGCATTGGGGAAGATATTTTGCCTAAAAACGTAGATTTTAATGTAATTGATCATTTTATCAAGGTAACTGATAAAGATGGTGCAATTATGACGCGTAGATTGGCGCGTGAAGAAGGGTTATTTGTAGGATGGTCTTGCGGTGCGGCTGTATATGGGGCACTAGAATATGCGCGGGAGCACCTGACTAAAAATGATGTGATGGTGATTATATTGCCAGACCACGGAACGCGATATTTAGGCAAAATCTACAATGACAACTGGATGAAAGATCATGGCTTTGTAGAAGAACGTGAGTTTGCTACCGCATTAGATATTGTAAAGCATCGTAATGGAAATAGTAATTTGGCTTTTGTATCGCCAAATGCTACGGTGCAAGAGGCCATTGCTTTAATGAATAAACTAGGCATCTCTCAAATTCCTGTAGGCAATAGTGAAGAGATTATAGGTAGCCTTACGGATTCGAAAATTCTGAATCAATTATTAGATAATTCGGAAATTAAGGGGAGCCCTGTAAGTGACATTATGGACAAGCCGTTCACTTTTGTAGCGGCTGACAATACCGTAGATACCTTGTCTTCTTTATTGGATCATGAAAATCGAGCTGTCATGATTCGCGATCAAGAAAATAAACCGCATATCATCACTAAACATGATTTATTGATGGCTATGACGAGCTAAATGCATGTATTCTTTTGAAATGAACAGCATCTTGCCAAAGTGGTGAGGTGCTTTTTTTATGATGTTATCCACACTTCATCGAATTCCCAAGTGAGCCTCTTACAATGTAAATTATTGGCTAAATATTTAAACATCTGACGACTTCAGGCGTTTCTTTGTTAGAAGCTAACCGCTTAATTTAAACTACAGGCCATCTGTGAGAGCAGGTGGCTTTTTTAGGTTAAAACCTGTTCGTTTGATGAATGATGGATGTTGAAACAAGTTCTAACTCGTTAAAAACCGTTAATCACGAAACCTATTCTAATAAATGAGGTGTTATCACAGCGATATTCACTAAACGATAACATTTATGAAACTATTATCAGTAGTAGGATTTTTATCCTTCATCATTGTATTTACCTCTTGTGCTCAAGAACAAACGACTGCCACCAAGGATAAAACGGATCATAAAGTTGCTATAGCCACCTCAGAAATTGGCAAAGTAGTAAAAACGGATGCGGAGTGGAAAAAGATATTAACCCCCATACAATACGATGTGTTGCGCCATGAAGGGACAGAACGTGCATTTACTGGCGCATATTGGAATAATAAAGCGAAAGGCACTTACTATTGTGCTGGTTGCAAACTGCCTTTATTTTCTTCAAAAACGAAGTATAAATCGGGCACAGGATGGCCGAGCTTTTGGCAACCTTTGGCTGCAAAATATGTAGGTACTCAGGTGGATACCAAGTATGGCTGGAATCGTACAGAAGTGCATTGTGCGCGTTGCGAAGGGCACTTAGGCCATATTTTTGAAGACGGACCACAGCCAACAGGCTTACGCTATTGCATCAATTCTGCCTCACTTACTTTTGAGCCCGCTGAGGATGGAGCGAAAAAAGAAGGAACGAAAGATCCGAAGGAATGATTTTAAATTTGTGTTATCTTCAACATTTTTGCTATTATCGAATCGATTAATGGTTTAAGTTGAAGCTTATGGCACTTGCTAGATTTATGATTAGTGTAAATGCCTTGATTGCTGTTGCTGTCGGGGTATATTTTTTTGTTATTCCTGCGATTATGGGAATCTACTACATCAATGATCAAGGATTGAAAGAGAGTCAGATTCCTCGATTAGTGATGGATCAGCATGAAGCCATTACCCCCCAGTTTGAATCATGGGCAACGGATCGAATCATGGAGAAAGCGGGTGGGGAAGTGGATGAAAATGACATTGCTGGAACAGAATGGCCGTTGTTTAGTGCCGTCTATTATTTGTGGACAACCGAAGCATTGCAGGAAGATTATAAAAAAAATAAAGCGGCCTATGATCAAGCGCCTCGAATTTATGCGAAGGAGGCCATGAAAGCTGCGGTAAAGTTACTCCTTGACCCAAATCATGCTGCATTTGTTAAACAAAAATGGGGGAAGGATTACCTTAATAAAGAGAATGTATTTTACCGAGCTACTGCTATAGCAGGCTTGGCATCGTATTATAAACTGACTGCAGATGCTCGATATGTGGACATCTTAAAAGCACGAAGCCTGAGTTTAGACCAAGAGTTAGCGGCATCTGCTTATGGGCTCTTAAATGATTACCCAAATGAATGCTACCCCGCAGATGTTGCTTTTGCCTATTATGCGATTCATCAGGCTAAAAACGTGTTGAACATCCCAGCAGATTCTACCACTCAGCTGGGATTAAGGGGCTTTACTGTTTTTTCAGATACGAATCAAACCGAACTACAACTGCCTCCTTTTTCTTTAAACCTTACGAATAATCCTGCAACTCACACAGGCCTTCCGAGAGGAAGTTCAAGTGCTTGGTTTATGCAATTTGCTCCACAGCTATGGCCGACACAGAGCAAACTGTGGATGGATGCCTTTGAAACGCTTTTTTGGCAAAGAAACTGGACCGCTGTTGGTTTTAAAGAATATAGCGAGCAACAACCAACTAATTGGGGGTTTGACATTGATGGTGGACCAATACTGGCAGGACATGGGTTTACAGCATCTACTTTTGGCATAGGAGCCTCAAGATTAATGAATCGCTATGATTTAGCTTATCCCTTAGCTGCAGAGATGATTTCGATTAGTTTACCCCATTTGAATGGCCGATTATTACTGCCCAATGCTTTATCTGATTGGACACATGCCCCCTTACTGGGCGAAGTTGCGATTATGTATAACTTATCCAGAAAAGCGACCAATAACACTACTAAGCGAGATCAAGGAAGTCTTCCATTATTTGTTTATTGGGCAAATGGCTTGTGTTGGTTACTTGGATTAATTGTGATTTGGAGAGGAATTAGAAGAACACGCAGAGGAAGAGATTTACAGGTTGCCCCTTCTTACATCATCATACAGTTTGTGTTATGGCTGTTATTAATCTTAGTTTCATTCAAGCTAGTGCTAGAATATAACTACCTCGCAAGTTTGGGTTTGGTGATCGTTTCTCGTGTATTTCCTATTCTTACCCTAGAGCCAAAAAAATAGGTTGGAGTGCTAACCAACCTATTTTTAAAAAGCGAATACTACCAAATTTTAATGATTTCATCTGCTGCCTTGTACATGTTATCGCCTGCTTTCACATCAAATGCTTGGTGAAATTCTGGCATATTAACGAGAGGTCCATTAGCCCGATACATGCCTGGCGCATGAGGATTGGTTCTAACCTCTCTTCTTAGTGTCTCATCAGTATATTTTGTGCGCCAAATGGTTGCCCACGAAATGAAGAATCGCTGTTCAGGTGTCTGACCGTCAATATCTGCTGGACGACCTTTTTCGTTGAAAAAGCGTTGCAATCCATCATAAGCGACATTAATGCCGCCCAAATCGCCAATATTTTCTCCTAGAGTAAATTCACCATTTACAAAAACGCTATCAATAGGTTCGTAAGCTGAATATTGATCTACGAGCTTCCCTGTACGCGCTTTAAATTTTGCCAAATCCTCATCCGTCCACCAATTATTGCGATTTCCAGCGCCGTCAAATTTACTGCCTCGATCATCAAAGCCATGAGAAATTTCATGTCCAATTACCGCTCCAATACCACCATAGTTTACGGCCTCATCTTTTTTGTAATCGTAGAAAGGAGGTTGTAAAATACCAGCAGGAAAGACAATCTCATTGGCTGAAGCACGGTAGTAGGCATTCACCGTTTGCGGAGACATGCCCCATTCCGATTTGTCCACAGGTTCGTTAAGTTTTGCAAAGCGTTCTTCTACCTGAAAGCGTAAGGCATTCAGCACATTGCCAACAAAAGATGCATGTTCACCCGTTTCCACTAGCATAGATTGGTAACTTTTCCATTCATCAGGATAACCAATTTTTACATTAAAGGCTTTGAGCTTCTCCAATGCTTTTTCCTTAGTTTCATCAGACATCCAATCTAGGTTTTGGATACGATCTCCAAAAGCGAGTTTAATGTTATTGACCATTTCCAACGTTTTTTCTTTTGCTTCAGGAGGAAATGTTTCTTCAACATACAATTTGCCAATAGCTTCTCCCAGAAAACGATTGGTAGTACCCAATACCCGCTTCCATCGGGGACTAATTGCCGCTGTTCCCCTCAAGTAAGTACCATAAAATTCAAAGTTTGGCATTACATATTTTTCACTCATATAAGGAGCGGCAGTATTAATCAAGTGAAACTTCAAATACGCGCGCAAATCTTCAATCTCAGTGGAAGTAACTAAGCTGTCATAGGTTTTTAAAAATGCAGGTTCTGTCACAATAACTTCTGTAGGATTATCCAAACCTACGTCTGCCAAATAACGCTTCCAGTCAATAGATGGAGCAAGCTTTGAGAGTTCAGCTACTGACATTTTATGATACGTTTTGTCAGGGTTTCTACGAGAAATTTTATCTAAAGTACCTCTAGCCAAATCCGTTTCGAGATTAACAATGACCATAGCAAGCGCATGAGCCAATGATTCATTCATATCGAATGTCATAAATAATTCCTCAATGTATTCTTTGTATTCGGTTACGGTAGACATCGACTTGTGATCTGTACTCAAATAATAATCCCGATCAGGTAAACCTAATCCACCTGAGCGTATGTAAAGTGCGTTTGCTGTACTATTTTTTTGATCGGGATATACCCCTAATCTAAAAAAGGCACCGCCTCCAATCGTTTCTTGAAAAGCCAAATAATCCTGAAGTGTAGCAAGGTCTTTAATTCCATCAATCATGGCCAAATAAGGCATTAACGGAGTGATGCCATGTTTTTCGGCAAGGGCTGAATCCATACCTATTTGATAAAAGTTGGCTGCCTTTTTCTGATCGCTTTCCGCATCATATTGGTCGCTGTTCATCGCTTTTTCAAGTACACTGAGTACGACTTTATTATTGTTTTCTCGAAGTTCATCAAAGCTGCCCCATCGTCCTCTATCTGCGGGAATTTTAGCGGTGGCAAGCCAATCTTGATTCACATACTGGAAAAAATCGTCTTGGGGAGTAACCTTTTTCTTGGTTTCCTCAGATGGCGCGCATCCAGCTAATAGCATTGAGGAAATGAAAAGTGATAGTAAATAATAGTTTCTCATATTGATTTCGATCTAAAACTTTCTTTGTAATCGTTTGAATAAATACACTACATGCGATAAAATTAAGAAAGAATTGAATCTTTTAAAGAATAATTTAGGTGAATAGTTGAATTTATCGAATAAAGGTACTTTAGTGTAGGTAAAAAAGGAGTAGAAATTTAGTACTTTAAGCGAAGATTGTAGAGCTTCGTCAATCAACTATTTTGAAGAAGGTTGGTGAGGAAAATCAACGATTAGCATACCAGTTAAATTAGTAGAAAATTATTTCTTAGGATAGGTAAGCATGTAAAATGACTAAAAAGAAAGCCTAAAGTTACTTTGTATTGCACTTAAACAAACCTTTTAGGTGGATCATTTTTTCACAAAGTTGCCTATTGTTGAACATATCCTTATAATTGCATCTTCATGACAGATACCAAAAATGATCAAATTTTGGGGAAGACCCCAGATCAAAAAGAATTAGAGAATGGGCAACGTAGCCCAGGAACTACTGTGACGATGGACAATACACTACTAGAATTCGAAAAACCAATTGCCGAATTAGAGGCTAAATTGGAGGATATGAAAACACTTGCCAACCAAAATAAGGTTGATGTTAGTGCAGCAGTTGCCCAATTAGAAGCGCAAATTCATGAATTAAAGAAAAATACATTTGAGAATTTGACGAGATGGCAGCGTGTTCAATTATCCAGACATGCCAACCGCCCTTACACGTTGGATTACATCTATCACATTACCGATGACTTTGTAGAATTGCATGGCGATCGAACGGTACGAGATGACAAAGCGATGGTAGGAGGTTTTGGCTCAATTGATGGTAAGACTTATATGATTATAGGTCAGCAGAAAGGACGAAATACCAAACAGCGCCAAATGCGTAATTTTGGTATGGCCAATCCAGAAGGATATCGTAAAGCATTGCGATTGATGAAATTGGCAGAGAAGTTTAATAAACCAATTATCACGCTCATAGACACTCCAGGAGCATTTCCAGGCCTAGAAGCGGAGGAGAGAGGGCAAGGCGAGGCAATTGCACGTAACCTTAAGGAAATGTTTATGCTTAAAGTACCTGTAATTTGCATCGTAATTGGTGAAGGTGCTTCAGGTGGCGCATTAGGCATTGCCATTGGTGATAAGGTGATGATGCTTGAAAATACGTGGTATTCTGTAATCTCTCCAGAATCGTGTTCTTCCATCTTGTGGAGAAGCTGGGATTACAAAGAGCAAGCAGCAGAAGCCTTAAAGTTAACTTCCCACGATATGTTGAAATTAGGATTAATCGATCAAATTGTTCCTGAACCATTGGGAGGTGCACATACTGATGCAAGTGCGATTGCTGAAAATGTAAAAACAGTTATTAAAACAGCCGTAGCAGAACTTGAAGCACTTTCTGTAGAAGAGCGCATCAGCAAGCGTATTGATAAGTTTTCGAATATGGGCGTAGTTAGAGAAGATTAGCTCATCTTTCAAAACAGTCTCTAAATCATATAGAAAAGCCATCTAAGTAGGTGGCTTTTCTGCTTGATAACAAGAAGTAGTTGTCAGTATGCTGCGCATTAAAGTTGCTTGATGTTTTTTAGAAACCATTCTTTTTCAGAATCCGCTTTGAGCTCTCTTTTTATTCCCGAAGCTAATTTATCTTGAGCCCTTCTAATGGATTTGGTAATCATAGGGTGATGCAAAGATTCGTCTTTACCCATGCCCATTTTAGCTAATAAGGTCATCATGCGTTCTGAGCCAAACAATTGCATGAGCTGAGAGTCCATTGATTCATAAAACTGGCAATTGGCATTTGTCCATGCGAAAGTATTTAATTGATCTAGGACTTCTTTTTCGGCACTAAAAATAGGATAATGTTGAGGAAAGAGAAAGCTAATTGGCGCGTTCAGGTATGAATCCGCTTGTTTGATAAAATCTTGTCTTACCCATTTTGCAAGTGCCAGGTATGCCTCATCTGCTTTTAAATCGGTTGCCTCTTCCGAAGAGGTGATGAATTGATAAGGCAATGACATTCGTTTTAAAATAAATTTAATTTCTTCAGCACATTCAGCAAAAAAAGGGATAATGAGAACGATTCGTCCACTTTTTAATAAGGCTTCACAGTTTTCATATAATCCTTTGTACCGCATCGCCTTAGTCATCCAAATGCTATCTTCTAGCAACGTTACATTAGGCTTTTTCTTTTTAGAGAAGAACATATTGTATTATTAAAGTGGTGAAGGAGAAATTCTTACCTAAAATACTGATTTTCAGGGATAAAAAACAGTGTATGGTAATAGTGATGCAAATTGGACGAAATGCTTGAAAAAAAAATAATAAAATTGATTGGGAATGTTTGGAAAATAGAAACCGTTCTTCTAATATTGCAGTCCCGTTACGGAGATGCCCACAACGGAAACGAAAGAATGATATAAAATTCCCCCTTAGCTCAGTTGGTTAGAGCGGCTGACTGTTAATCAGTAGGTCCTTGGTTCGAGCCCAAGAGGGGGAGCAATTTTTATAACAAATTCCTCCTTAGCTCAGTTGGTTAGAGCATCTGACTGTTAATCAGAGGGTCCTTGGTTCGAGCCCAAGAGGAGGAGCAAAAGACAAGGCGATTACGAAAGTGGTCGCCTTTTTTGTTTGGTTTTTTTATCTTGCAACAAGTAAATTCAAGTTGATATCCATGTCGTTTCTTTTTCGCTTCTTATATTTTATCAAGAGAAAAATAAGAGCCTTATTTGTTTT
>JBMYQA010000268.1:0-8419 GCA_049600855.1 Flammeovirgaceae bacterium
AATGGGGGTATAACTGGCAGGATCTACAGCAATCCATTTTCCAACACTTTTCAACTTTGGCGATAATACGACTGATTTGGCAGTGATGCCACAATCGACTGCTTGAGAAGCGATGAATTGGTTAGTTTGGGCAATGCTTTCCCCAAATACCAGTTTATCTTGAACTTGCTCATAAAGTTGTAGGTGTTGTAGTGCTTCCAAAGCTGCTTTACCATAAGGTGCGAGTCTAGGATTGGCAATGGCTATTTTGCGAATAGAGCTAAATTGGAGTGCGTCCATATTGGGTTCAAACTCATCGTGTAAACTCCATAAAACGAGTTTCCCATACGCATAAACTTTGGGAGGAGTCAAGGTTTTCCCTGCTTCAAATAAATTGGTGGGATATTTCAAGTCTGCTGAAACAAAGACATCGTAAGGGGCATCAGCTAAAATTTGAGCGCTCAATTTACCCGAAGAACTGATGACTAATTCACACTCAATCCCTGTTTGTGCGGTAAAAGTTTGCGTGAGTTCGCGCATGGCATATTGCATATTTGCAGCGGTGGCAATGGTCAGTTTAGTTGATGAAGCATCGGAGCAAGCAAGGAGTGAAACACAGACAATACAGCAGAGGATTACTTTTTTCATGGACGTTTTTTGTAGGCAATATTACAGATTCGATGACAAAGTCGGAAAACAGCTGCATTACGGAATAGATCACGTTTGCTGTTTTTAATATATTGATCCATTAGCGAGCGGTACAATAATTGTCATGAATAGATGCTTTGTTAAATATTTGACTATCAGATATTTATAAGAAGCACTATTCGGCCTTGGACAAATCGCGTTAAGAATTTTGAGAAAATTTCGTTAAGAAAAATCAGCTGTCTGAGCGTTAGCGACCGAGGGGTCGGACCCTTCTGATTTTTTAGAAATTATACGAAAAATTTAGCGAATTTGTCCACAGCGGGGCTGCCCCAGCCTAGATTTTTTGACGGTCCGCCGCTGCGGTACTTTTTCATCATGGAAAAAGTATAATCCAATGATTTGAATTATCTGATAATCAGTTATTTAATGATTTATAAAGTTTGTTTTTGACATTAACAAAAAGCGTACCGCTCACTAATGATATTGATCACAAAAAATAACCGTGTCTTTTAATCTGCTTCTTTTTGCTCAAGTCAAGTAAATTAACACGCTTATTTTCTGTGTGGTACTTAATGTGCTTCGCATCAAATGTTAGTTTCTAAGCAGGGAATTACAATGATTACCTGCTTAATTTCCAAATCCAACCAGAACTTATTCTTCCTATTTTCATCAATCAAATGAAATTCCGACCTTTGCACGACCAATAGACTAGATAACACGAATAGATATTTAACTCAAACGCATATGAGAGTTTACTTTGACAACGCAGCAACAACACAAATTGATCGAGCGGTAATTGAAGCCATGCTTCCGTTCATGGAGACCCAATATGGGAATCCTTCTTCTACACATAGTCATGGACGAGAGGTGAAAGTGGCTTTAGAACGTGCTCGTAAGAAAGTTGCTTCTTTATTAGGAGTTGCGCCAGGCGAAATCTTTTTTACTTCTGGAGGGACAGAATCTGATAATACGGCCATTCGCTGTTACATTGAAAAGTACAAGTTAACACACGCTATTACCAGTAAGTTAGAGCATCATGCAGTATTACATACCTTAGAAAACTTGGCTGAAAACGGTAAGGTGAAGCTCAGTTTTGTAGAGCATGACGACAGAGGCAATATCAATTACGACCATTTAGAGGAGTTATTGAATACAAATCAGCGGTCGCTCGTCTCTTTAATGCATGGGAATAATGAAATTGGTACCATTACCAACATTCAGCGTGTAGGAGACATTTGTAATGAATTTAATGCGATTTATCACTGCGATACGGTACAAACCATGGGCTATTATCCGATGGATTTCAGCAAGTTACCTATTCATGCAGCAGTAGGATCAGCACATAAATTTCATGGTCCTAAAGGCATTGGGTTTTTGTATGTAGACCAAAGTCGTAAAATTCATTCGTACTTAACGGGCGGAGCACAAGAACGCAACATGCGTGGTGGAACAGAAAATGTAATTGGCATTATTGCCCTAGCGAAAGCCTTAGAAGTGAGTTTTGAAAACCAAGAGAAAAATCAGAAACACATTCTTGGATTAAAGGAGCGCATGAAAACCCAATTGATGGATAAGATTGCGGGAATCGATTTTAATGGGATGTCTGGAGATTTAGAAAATAGTGTTTACAAAGTACTGAACGTGTCGTTACCTTCGGGCATGGGCAATGAAATGCTATTGTTCAACTTAGACTTGAAAGGGATTTCGGCTTCAGGGGGAAGTGCGTGTTCTAGTGGAGCAAACAAAGGTTCGCATGTGATTCATGCGATTAAACCAGGTACCGATCGGCGATCTATCCGTTTTTCATTCAGCAAATTTAATACGGCTGAAGAGATTGATTATGCGGTAGAACAATTAGTTGAAATTTGCCAGCAATCTACTACGGTACCTGCCTAAGCGACTGTTTGAATTTTAAGCAGGTTCCCAAAACTATTTTTAGGTACCTGCTTAATTTCCCACCAACACAAATGCACCCCAATAATAGGGCTCAGGATACGTTGCTCTTACTTTGAGTTGGGCAGTTTCAAATGCTTTTCGTTTATCGCCTACTTGTAGCCACGACTCGTAAAAGGCACGCATTAAAAGTTGAGTGGCATCATCACTAACTTTCCACAAGCTCATCATAATGGCATCGGCACCTGCTACTTTTAAAGCGCGTTGCAAACCATACACGCCCTCGCCATTTTGAACTTCCCCAAGTCCAGTTTCGCAGGCAGACAACACCACCAACTCGGTAGCACTTAAATCAAGCCCAATCACTTCATAGGCAGTCAGAATGCCATCTTCGGCTTCCAAATCTTCCGTTGCTACAAAATTGTTGACTCCCGCCAAAACGATCCCTGATTCTAACATTGGGTCTAACCCTTTTGCCTGATGTATTGGTCTAATGGGCATAAAAGCGCGTTCTTCAGTTGGAATTTGTGAGGTGTCAGGGGTTTCTGCACCTAAAAAGAACCCATGAGTAGCAATATGGATGACATGTGTTTGTTTATTTAACTTTTTGATGACCGCTTCGATCGCATCCTTACCAATTTTTTTATCTACCGTCCAATCGTATTGGATTAATACCTGATGAATGCTGTCTACCTCAATGAGTGTACCTGGTAGATCGGCAAAATTATAACTTTTTAAGGTGGCAATTTTACGCGCCATGCGGGTGCTGCGTTCTTCGTCATCAACAGTTGCCACTTTTCCATCTAATTTATAGCTTGGTTTTCCTAATAATAGCGCGTTGCCTTGTTGACGAAACTTGGATTCGGTATAAGTTAATAAATCATCGGTTCGGGTAACGAGTTCCAGCTTAATTTCATCTATCAAATACTTATCAGACTTTGGGTTGTAAATGCTTTTGAGATTAATTTGATTATACACCCCATCAGGCGAAAGGTATACTTTTTTAATTCCACCAAGGTTATTAATTGCTTGTTGAATGGGTTTCCAATAGTATTGGTATGAATTGCCATCGGTAATCTTAAATTCAATGGCTGTGCGATAATACTTTAGAAACTTCCCTTCCAAATGATTGCCATTGGGGAGTTCAATTAACTCTGGTTGCTTGGCATTTTTAGTAATCAATAAAGCAACATAAATCGCTTTTTTACCATGACTAATTCGAATGATTTCGATAGCAGCTTCATGCGCTTTCAACTGTGCCTGCACGTGTTTCCAAGTATGCCTTTTAGGTGATAAAGATTTTTCAAAATCCCGTGAGCTAATGGCTAATTCCTTTTCAAGTTGGTTAGTTACCTGATGGATGCTGTCAATATTGATGCCTCGTTGTTTGAGTGCTTCTGCTGATAAATGTAAATTGGCTAAATAATTTCGATTTTTATTCCATTGCCTGTATTTCTCTTTAAGCGCTCGGTCTTTACTCTGCATCATGAGCTGGCGAATACGCTTGGAAGAGGTGAGAATAAGTGCCTTGGTAGTCAGTTGATGGTTATACATTTCTTCTAAAAATGCTGGGCGTTTTTTGTAGTGTTTGTAAGCATAATAATTGAAGAAATTGAAGTCGTCTTTCACTTGATGAAAGAATAATTGTTTTTCTTGTTCGCTTAAGGTGGGAAAAGACTGATCAATCAACTTGAGTAAGGTATTAATTCCCATTTTTAGGAATAAATCTTGAGCGTTTTGTTTACCCATTTGGTAATTTAGCCGTGCAAGATTCATGTAAGTAGATGCAAAAGTCTGATCGCCTAAATTCATCTTATTTTCTAAGGATTTCATATACCAACTTTCTGCTTTTTTGAATTCCTTCTTCTCATGATAAAGCATCCCCAATAAATGCATACTGCTGCTGTATCCTTGAATGCTGATTAAACTACTTGAAGTAGCCTTGGCTTGATCAATGAGTAGGTTTCGATTGGTGTTAATCGTATTCAACAGAATTTGTTCTGCTTCATTAAATTTACTTCGATCTAAACTGTAAAGATGTAATTTGGCTAAATCTAGGCTTAACTCTCGATACAGCGGAGTATCCGCACCAAATCGTTGTTCTGTTTCCGAAATCACAGCTTTCAGTTTAGCCGCTAAGTTTTTATACGATTTTAGGCGGAGCTGAACATGATTTAAGGTTTGTTTGGCCCTCAAATCAGCATCGTTTTCGATGTTAAAATCTTGGAGAATAGCCAAGGCTTGTTTGGCGTAATTGGTAGCCAATTCAAAGTTCCCTTCTAACAAAGAAAGTCTGCCTTGATCGGCAAAAAGTTCTCCAAGTTGAGGCGTGTTTTTGCCCATGAATTGTGCATGTTGCTTTTTCGCTTCTTGAAGGAGCAACTCGGCACTGGCATAGTTGGCTTTTTGAATGGCAGTTTTTGCTAAATGATGAATCAGTTCCACATAATAGGGATGCTGTACGCCAAGTTGCTGAGCTACAATGCCTAAGCCAGCCTGTAGATGAACTTCGGCTTGATAAGGGTTTCCTTCTAATAAGGCAAAATCGCCGTAAATGAATTGAATGCGTTGCGCTTCGGCTTTCAATCCATACACATAACTCAATACGGTAACAGCAGTTGATTTTAAGGGTAATGTTTTATCCAAAGCTCCTTTTCGGGCAAAATACTTGGCGGCTGCAATATGAGTCTCGTACACACTCGAAGAATAGATGGGCTTGTTATTCATATCATAAGCTGATAAAAATGCCTCATAGAAAGCCGATTTGGAAGGATAATTTTTAGGCTGATTTAGTCTGATAAATACATTTTGAATACCTAGACTAACCGTATCCCAAGGTTTTGATGACGCATCATGGATAGACCAAGCGTTCTCTAAGAGGGTAAGCGCTTCTTCTGGAGCTTTACGCGTAACATGCCAGTTGGCTAATTGCGATAAGGCTTGAGCATGTGCGGCAGCACCGATCAATTTGCCTAGTTCAATTGCTATATCTAATACATCCTTAGCCTCATCAAACTTGCCTGCGGCTTCATAAAAGTGAGCAAATCGGATGAGTTCAAATAATTTATCTTGAGGTTGCTGGAATTGTTGAATCCGCTTCTGGTAATGCGCAATCCAGTCTGAAAACTTCCGTTGTTGAATGGCTGCAGTTGGATACAGTTTTCGGATTTTCCAAAGTACATCGTCCCGATAAGTTTGTGGGTTTTCCAAATAAGCGATAAGCTCTAATTTGGGATGCATGTCTTTTTTGGCAATATCAGCAGCTGTTTCTTGTTGATTATTTTCTAGTGATGCTTGAGCGCCTAAGCCAATAATCCATTGACAAAATGCTACGTTTTTAGCTGCTGCTGCAACCATGAGCGGTGTCCATCCTGTTTTGTCACGACTATTAATAGCTAAGCCTGCTTCGATGAGAAATGGTGCCCAATGTAGTGAGGCATGATTATCTGCCGCGAGGTGTAGTAAATTGCGGCCATTGGGTAAAGTCGCGTTTAAATCGGCTTTTTCATGCTGCACTAGGTAGTGAATGATCGTGGTGTAATATTGAGCAGCCAATAGCAATGGAGTCATCCCAAAGCGATCGGGATAGTTCATATCGGCCCCTTGATCAATTAATTTTACCACTTTGAGGCTATCATTATCTCGAATGGCTGTTCTTAGTAATTCAACTAATTCGCGTTGCCTTTCTTCTGGACTATCTTCCGCCGAAACAGGTTTTTCCAATAGGCCAACTAATAGGTCATCTTTATGCCATTTTGCTTCATCAATCGCAGTTTCGCCACTATTATTTTCCATTTTTGGATCAGCTCCAGCGCGTAATAAGAGTTTGCAAATGGTGGTCTGTTTATTACCTGCCGCTACCATCAGCGGTGTGTCTCCACTTTTATCTTTGGCATTCACTTTGGCTTTCGCCTCAATCAAGAGCTGGACAATTTCTGGATTATCATGATCAGCAGCTAAGTGTAAGGCCGTTCTACCTTGTGTATCGGGAGTTTCGAGGTTTGCCCCAGCCTCAAGGAGTAAGGTAATGCTTCGACTGCTGTCTGATGTGACTGCAAGATGCAGCGCTGTATTTCCGCCTACGCCCTTTGCTTCTAAGTCCACTTTTTTAGTTGCCAATAAAAGTGCAGCAACTGTAGGTTTGTTGGAACGAACCGCGATCATCAATGGAGTAGATTGAATTACATCTCTTGGGTTTAAATCTACTTGTTGTGCCAATAACCAACGCACCACCTCTTCGTAACCGAGCATACAAGCATAATGCAGGTGGGTATAGCCCTGTGGATCAGTATAATTTAGATTCGCTTTTTGCTCAAGTAAATAATGGAAAATGGCTGAATCACGCATGAATATCGAAAAACGCATGGGCGTAAAGCGCGTAGCTGTCATTTCATCGACTTTGGCTCCTGCTTTTATGGCTGCTTTTACTTGTCCAAGGTTTTTTGCGGTAATGGCTTTCATAAGTTGCTCATTTGGGGTGAGTTGCCCCAAAGAACTTGGCGTAAACCCAATGGCAAATAGACTGAAAATAAGGATGAATCGGAGCATGATAATTACAATTAGGAACTCGTAAAAGTAGCACTAGAGTGGTGTGGCAGTACTGCAACAAAAATAAGTATTTCATATGGAACTTACATGCAACAATAAATTATGAGAATAATCGTAATAAATGCAGAAATAATTAAATAACTGGCATCATATTGGATATGAATTATACTCCTACTATACCCGCTTTTTCAGTTAAACCAGCACAACGAAACTTTAAGTATGTTGAATCTCTTAGCACCAAGCAATTGGATAGAACGCACGATTTCAATTTCGTTAGTTTTGGTAAACGGGTTTTTATCACACTCACAGACCTGCTCGTAAATGCATCGATTATTTTTTGCAGTTTTTATATTCTGCAATATTCAATCGAGTATAACACAGCTTGGCCCCAGTTTATTTATTTCTTTGGTTGGTTAGGGTTGTATACCTATTTGCTTGTTTCTTTCGGGATAAGTCCAGGTACATTTTTAGTTCGGGCAAAGGTGGTAAATTCTACGGGAAATTATGTGAATATATCCGCAGCGCTATTTCGCAACTTGCCTTACTTACTCTCATTAATATTGCACACTGCTCTGATTTGGAATACCACCTCGCAAATGTCGGCTTCTCCAATTGTGCCCAATAGCTTTTATCAAATTATAGACATTTATAATACACATAGCCCGTTCTTATTTCAGATTTTGATTGGCTTTCAGCTTTTTATTTTGTTCGATACACTATCTACGCTTTTTAATGCGCAACGAAGAGCGTTACGCGATTTTTTATCTGATTCGTATGTGATTGATCGGACAAACTATTACCGTATTTTTCTCCATCGCAAACATCAGGGTGATGGCATCTATCAAAAGACGGAAACAGAGTTGCAGTTGGAAAAAGAGCGAGAGTTTGAGTTCAAAATATTGAATCACGTCATGGAGATTCCTGAAGTCATGCAAGAGATTCAGCGGGTAAATGAGTTTAGGGCAAGCAAAATCATTGCAAAAATTGTAGCCAAACCAGTTCAAGGGCAATCGAGCTTTTATGAAATCTCCATTAAAGAGAATGACATTCCGTTATTTTACTTTAGAGTACATCCTAAATCTATGCGCATTTATGCGAAAGATGGCGATGCATTTGTTCCATTAGCGGCTTGGCGAAAAAAGCATTATAACGTCAATTGGATTAGAACATACTTCTTTTTGCACTAGTTTGTGCTAATCTATGAATTTCATCCCCTTTCTAAAGCAATCACTAGCTTCAGAAAGGGGATTTTTTCTGCCATGCTGCAGCAATTCTCACTTTGTAAAAAATGCTTGCTATTCTGCAAAAAAAGGACTTTTTTGTCATGTCGACGTAAGGAGACATCTAAGTG
>JBMYQA010000269.1:0-8182 GCA_049600855.1 Flammeovirgaceae bacterium
ATTTTCCGTACCGCCACTCGAAACTCACTGTGATCTTGTGACTGATACAATTTAATGGATTCCCATGCTGATTTTGTAACCAGTTCAGAACTTTCTTTCTGCATCACATCCTCTTCCCTTCCATTTAAAAAATGTTCTCTAAAAATGGCAACAGCCTGAGCTTTTTCCTCATTTAAACGCTCCTTATGGTCTTTTCCATGAAACATAAGGGCATCTTTAAATCGGTCATTTATCTGACTAATAGCCAGGTAATAATTCGATTCCTGTGTTTTATTGAAGGCATAAATGCTTTGCATTGCCTTAATTCTCAAGATTCTCCTATTCAGCATTTCCTATACAAACGTCTTTACTTGATGCTTAAAACATGAACGGATCAAAAAAAGCTCCTTTACCAATTCACTTTTTTTCTCAAAACCGCCATGCAAATTTACCCAATTGGCCTGCAAAGTTAGCGGTTTATTACTTAATTTCTTTCGGAGCTCGTCTAAAATAACAGGTTTTCATTTAAGAATGTGAGATTTCGCACGGTTTACTCCTGAATTTCCATTTCAAAAAAACGACCAACATGACGCCAACAAAAAACGCTCACCTGAATTTACTTACAGATGAGCGCCTAGCCATGCGTGAGTTCACCGCCTGTTTTATTTCGCCTCAGGAATCGCCGCTAACAATTGTTTTGCGTATTCTAGCGCTTCACTTTCAGGGTACTTTTCGATAAACGCATTGAGCTTGTCCTGATAAGCCCCTGTGTCTCCTTCGCTCGTTTTACCCACAATCATGATTTGTAACAATTCAATTTTATCCTTATAACTTGTAGTTGGATAAGTTGCTAAAACGTTGCTCAAAATATCATTTGCACCTGTATAGTTTTCTGATTTATACAACTGAAATGCTTGCGAGTAAGAAGCACTTACTGCCTGATCGACTTTCCGATTATCTTTCAAAAAATTCGGGTTATTCAATAGTTGGGCATACAGTGATTCTGGATACTTTTTAGAGAGCTGTAGCTGATAGTTATCGGGAGCACAACCGTCATACGCTACGCAGATGTTATACATGAGGTAATAGGCCTCTGGTACATTTTTATTTTTGGGGAAATCATAGGTAAAACGCTCCAATGTTTCTACTGCATTATTTAATTCTTGCAATTGATAAAAATACACTTTCCCTAATTGATACAATGATTCTTGAAGTTTTTCATTGGAAGCTGCCATACTTTCTTCATCATCAGGAATTTCGGCTATGCGCTCTTCCAAGCTTTTCACGTTGGCAAATAAATCTTCACTTTCCTCTTCTTCCTTTTCCTCATCATCTTTCTTGTTGTTGTTTTTACGGAGATCAAAATTACCCGTAAACTCTTTTCTACTTCTCCGCCAATCGTCTTCTAATTTTCGATTTCCCCACTTCTGCAAAAAGCCAACTTTACCCGAAGAAACCGCTTCTACATTGTAAAAATACCACTGTGCTTCTCCTTTTTTCTGAAAGGGGGAAGAACCTGTAGGCGGTGGGGATGATTGTTTTTTCAGTTGTTCTCGAATCTCTTCATTTTTCTTGGTTTCAATAATCGCTTGCTTCTCTGCCTCAATTTCTTCAATCAAAAAACGATGCCGCTCTGCAGAATCCATTTGGGCTAAGGCCTGTAAACGATCTTCTCCTTGAATCACGAGGTAATGCTTTAAAAACTCTTGTAAGGTTTCATTCCGTTTCTCTGTTTGCTCATAGATGCGTAAATCTTTGGGCATTTCCCGAAAGGCACTATCGTAATAAGCCGCAGCTTTGGTGTAATCTGACTTTTGGGAATAATAAATCTCTCCCATGTGCAAATAAGAATACACTTTTTGGGTTACATTGTCTTTACTAATTCCTACGCTATTGTTAAAATGTACAAGGGCACTATCGTAATTTTGTCTTCGCTCTTCAAAAAGCCCCATTTCATAATAAACCTTATCGCGTAAGTCCCAATTATTCTCATCTTTTAACTGCTTTTCATAATATTTATACGCCTCTTCTACATCTTCATCTGTATCGAACTTTTGTAAACCATAGGAGCTGATATCGGCATAAAAAGCCAAATCGAATCCTGGGTTGTTTTTCAACACTTCCTGATAACGCGCATAGGCTAGTTCATAGTTGTTTTGCAACTGATAGATTTGTGCCAAAATAAAATTAATCCGCGCTTTATCTTTTTTCCGTTTCGCTGCGGGCAAAGCCACTTCTAAGTGTTGGGCAGTCATGTCAAAGTTTTCCTTCTTTCGGAAGAAGTGTGCTCGTGCCATGTGGTATTTAAAGGCATTTTTAGTCGAAAAAGGAATGGTATCCTTTTTAATGTAGCTATCTACCAATTGCACATTTCGATCTTCATCGGCCTCAATAAACGTACGCATTAACAACACCAATGCTTCGTGTCGTGCATCAGGATCTTCGCTATTGGTATTTACATATTTAAAACTTCTTTGCGCATTAATGTAATCGCCTTGGTATAATCGAGCTTTGCCTACTACCATCCAGCAATCGTCTACCCACTTACTTCGTTTGTGAAATTGAATGGGTAAAGAAGCCTTTTCGATGCTATAATCTAAACTCGACTTTTGCGATTTCCCTGCATTGGTATCCAACTTCACCATCACGTTCAGTACATCGTTGTAATCGTCCTTTGGATTATCGAACAAACTCGTTTCGACCTCCAAGAGTTTTTCTTTCGCTAAAAAGTACGCATTGTAGCGTGCTGTAGTATCGTGATAAATCTGACAGCCTCCTACCGCGAGTAGGATGAGGGAAAAAGCAGCAAGCGTGCGGATGGTTAATTTCACCTTCACAGAAGTTTGATTTCTTTACTAAGACAATATTTTTAGGGCTATTGTCAAAACCAGAACTCTCAAAATTACAGAGAAAGCTAGTAAAATCAGCATGAGGTGTTCTGAATTCACAAAATTTGTTTAATAATTCCTAGCACATTCCCTATTTTCGCTGCATGAAAACAGCTAAATCGACTATAGAATACATCGCCCACTTGTCTCGGCTCGACCTCGAAGGAAATGACGAGGACAAGATGCAAAAAGACTTAGACACCATTCTTACTTGGGTGGAAAAATTAAATGAAGTAGATGTTGACGGCGTAGAACCACTCTATCACATGACCGAAAATGAGAATACGGTGCGAAAAGATGTAGCGAATAATTCACTTAGCCGAGAAAAAGCCTTGAAGAATGCCCCACAACAAGATGGCGAGTTTTTTAAGGTGCCGAAGGTGTTGGATTAATTCATTATTTCTCCATGCCCCTGCATCAGATTTTTAAACCCGATCTTGTGCAAAGGCATGGAGTTGAATGCTACTTTTAAGCAGATGAGTAAAATGAATGTGGTATTTTGCTTATCTGCTTATTTCTTCTTCATATCAATCAAAGCCGTCCACACGCTTAATTTGCCATCCTCTAGGCGTGTCCAAATGGGTCGTACTACGCCATTGTAGGCACTGATGTTATTGTAATCTCCAAAAAACACTTTTTCATCCAAACCAAACGGGCTTTCACTAATCTTCACATTTTTAAAAGATTTCCCTCCGTTTTTAGAATAAGCCAAATACACATCCGTTTGCCCATTTTCGAGCCCTCGCTGATCGTAAAATACAATGTAAATGATGCCTGTCATTGGATCAACCGACATCCAAGTGAGGAATTGCTGTGCTTTCCCTTTATCATTATTCACGCGAATGCGCTCTGACCACGTTTTGCCACCATCTGTTGATTTACTCAACCAAATATCCGTATCGTCCTCCCCATTTTTCTGATCTGCCCAGTTGATGTAAATCGTGCCTTTATGCTTACCGTCACTCAAATCGCAAGCCGTTACGGGAAAACCATTGGTACGATTAAGTCCAGGGATGTTTATCGCCCAGCCATTGTGATGCTCAGCCACTTCGATGTCTTCTTCCAGCCACGTTTTGCCGCCATCTTCTGATTTATCGAAATAAAGTTTCTCATTTAATGACCAAGCCACATAAATTTCACCATTTGGTCCAACAGTAGGTACTGCACCTTCCGTGGTTTCATCATCGTCTAAACAATCACCTGGTATTTTGTTGATCGCCACGGGCGTATTCCACGATCGGCCTTGGTCGGTGGAGCGAGAAAAGAGAATATTTGATTGATCGGCTTTGTCCTTGCTATTGTACTTGTCGAACTGCGTCCAAGTCACGTAAATATTTCCAGTTTTAGGATCGACTACTGCCCATTCTTTGTCCTGATCTTTATCAAAGTTTAACCCGATGGTTGAACCCTTTGACCATGTTTTGCCATTATCGGTAGAGGTTTGGCAAACAATGCGGTCTAGAATCTCTTCACTTCTCCAGTTTTTACCTGTAGGATCTGAAAGGTGAAAATAGTAGAATCGTCCTTCAGCATCCGCTATAACGCAAGGATCTCCCCATACCCCAAACTGAGAGGTTAATTCATTTACTGTCCACGTTTTGCCACCATCCGTAGAATAACCAACTCGATTGAGCACCGCGCCTGCTACCATAATGTTTTGGTCTTTCGGACTCACAACAATGCTTGGCTCACAAGGCCCTATGCGCTCGCCTTGGTTCTCATAAATCTTCACATTTTTGTATTGAGAAACGGCTGAAAAGCTCAAAAACAGAAAACAAGTTACTAGTATATTTTTCATCATGTATTGCTTACTTGTGTTGAGAGGTTATTGAAAAAGAAGGGAAATATACGGAATTTGGAGGAGATTAAATGGTTGGTTTTAATGAAGTTGTCTAAAGTATAAACTCACAGTTTAAACTGCCTGCTTTTACTTCATACTTCATTATTTTTTCATTAACGGGGTCGCCCGGCGATAATTGCCATTATTCGCTGAAAAAATGCTTTATCTGAAGCAAAACCAATCTACTTTAAACTACAAGTTTATACTTTAGACAACTTCAATGAATAGCAAAGCAAAATATGGCAACCCTCTTTTTATTTTTTCATCTTTAACTTATCAATGGCGAACTTTAAGCAAACATTCCTACTATGAAACAGCTACTATTCATTTTCTTTCTGTTGGTATCAACTTGCACTTTTGCCCAAAATTTGACCAAGGCTCAAAAACGTTTTCTAGCTAAAAAAGTAGTTCAATTAGATACAGACAACCAGTTTCATGACACCCAATGGTCACATATCCATCAGCAATTAAAAAATAAAGATGTGGTTGCTATTGGTGAGTTTACACATGGAGCAAAAGAGGTATTTCAACTCAAAAATAGCTTGATCAAGTATCTGCACGAAGCGCTCGGATTTGAGGTAATTTTGTTTGAGTCGGGAATGGGGGAATTGATTGAAGTGAATACCAATAAACAGCAGCTTAGTCCTCAACAGCTGGTTCAAAAAGGGTTAATGGGGCCTTGGAAAACGGCAGCTTTCACTGAACTCATGACTTATGTAAAACAAGAAAATCTAGAAATTGCAGGTTTTGACGTACAACGTTCAGGCAGTTCATTTGCGCCATTATTAAAAAAGATCGCTCAAATGCATCTTGCAGATTCTACAGCATACTACAATTTAGAGCTTCGTTATACAAAAGCTAAGAAGCAACTCAAACAAAAAACGTTAGCCGATAGTACGCAACAAAGCATTCGGCAGCTCATTGCCGCTTACCAATCATTGGAGCAAAAATTGAATCAAGTAGATGCACCAACTCCAACGATTCAACTGGTTGCAAAAACATTAGGAAATCGGGCAAGTTATTTAGCCTATAAACTGGATTTTGCCTTAGATCGCGATTGGAATAAAGCTTGGGCAGCTCGTGATGTCGCCATGGCTAACAATATCTTGTGGTTAACGCAAAACATCTATCCCAATAAAAAAATCATCATTTTAGCGCATAACTTCCATATTTCAACTTATAATGAAGATTTGTTAGTGATGGGCGAGGTGCTCAAGGAAAAACTTGATAAAGACATCTACACCATCGGTGTATTTGCTGGAAAAGGCGTGTTTGCTGGCAACACTCGAAATAAAAAGGAGCTCTCAGCTCCCGATTCTAGCCAACTGGACATCAAGCACCTCATCAATCAATTGGATGGTTATGCTCATTTTTTATCCATTCCATCCAAAAACAAGAAGTCTACCGCATGGCTATTCCAGCCCATTATTGTCAATGATACATTCATCAATTTAAGAAAGAAAAACACCATGGAGCTCGCTAAAAAATTTGATGGACTATTGTTTTTACAACAAGTTTCCATGCCGAATTATCAGTATTAAACACATCAGGTTTAAGCTATTCCGATATTTATAGGTTAGCTAAAGCAAAATTCACTTGATATATCGTTAATATGTAAGTTCTCTAACAATCTTTTATCAATCTTATAGTTAAATAATGTAGATAATTTTGTAATTTAAAAAAGTATCATCAGCTCATTTTTCAACCTTACTGTTTCTACCCAATAAGCCTTTTGATAACATAAAGCACCCTATTTCTAAAAAGAATAACCACACAAATAACACTGAACAGATTCAGCTTGTATTCTATTTTTAATGGCTAGATTCATGAGGATTTCTACTTTATTCCTTATAATTTTTAGTTTCGGTTGGGTGAATTTATTCGCACAACCCAAGCCAGAGATTATTCAATATACTACATCACACGGGCTTTCTAACACTAATGTGCGTTCACTTTTGCAAGATCGCCATGGCTTTATTTGGGCAGGTACCAATGATGGTTTAAATCGCTTTGATGCGTATAACTTTGAGGTATTCTCTTATGACCCGACGGTTTCTAATGGCCTTTCCGATAATGGCATTTTATCCCTATTTGAGGATAAAGCTGGAAATATCTGGATTGGAACCAATAATGGAGGCCTCAATCGTTTTAATCCGAAAACTTATCAATTTACTTCATGGCAAAAATCAGCTGAAAGCGAGGAAAATGGAATTAGTGATAATACCATTTACTGCATTACAGAGGACAAACAAGGTCATATTTGGTTTGGTACCAAACGGGGTGGTTTAAATAAGTTTGATCCCAAAACAGAACAATTCACGGTATGGAAATCAGATGAAAATGACCCAAATTCTATTCCTAGCAATTACATCTGGACCATCAAAATGGATGAACAGCGAGAGGTATTATGGTTGGGAACCTCCGCTGGCTTAGTCAAGTTTTCCCTTGATGGTCAAATGACTCATTACCCACATGAAGACAGCGGAATTGCAAGCATCTTAATTAATGAAGATCACACCCTTTGGATTGGTACTTGGGGCAGTGGATTGCAGTTATTTGATCCCGTTCAAGAAAAATTCACCGAATCTTATCAAGCAGATAAATCGAATCCTAAAGGCTTGCAGCAATCTTCCGTTACGTCTATTGTTAAGGCCGGAAATCGCGATTTATGGTTATCTACCTATGGTGGAGGAATCCATTATTTTAACTATCAATCCCGTTCATTTAGTCATTATAAAATTGAAGATAAAGATAATGCACTCGCCCCCAACTCGCAGTGGAAAATGATTCGGGATCGTGCTGGGAACGTATGGGTCGGGAGTTTAAAAGGGATCATTCATGTGATTCCGAATAGTGACAAGGGATTTGCTTTATTTAATCGAGAAAACACGAATAATCAATTGTCTAATAATGGCATCTGGTCGATTTATGGCGATCAGTTAACTGACCTCTGGGTAGGAACGCTGAACGGACTCAATCATTTTTCGTTTTCAAAAGACTTAAAAGTGCTTCGTTGCGATGTGTATAACGCCCCGCAATTGCCCAATGGACGCATCAAAGCCATTACGAAAGATCGACAAGGGAGCATATGGATAGGGACTTGGGGAAAAGGTGTACTTCAACTTAAATTAGATGAAAACAACAACAGCACCATCCAACACTTTTCGCTTCACCAAACTGACCTTATTTCAAATTTAATCCTCTCGATTTATGCAGATTCGAAAGGAAAAATATGGATAGGAACACTCAGTGGCCTTTCGATTTATGACCCTGAAACTGAATCGTTTACCAACTTTGAATCAGACCCCAATAACCCGAATAGCCTTTCGGATGTGTACATTTACTCCATTTATGAAACAAGAGATGGAACCATGTGGATTGGCACAGCCCGAGGACTAAACCAATTTCAAGAAAGCAGTCAATCCTTTATTCACTATCAGGCTGATCCTGACCAGCCGGGTAGTTTAAGCCATAA
>JBMYQA010000269.1:8192-8405 GCA_049600855.1 Flammeovirgaceae bacterium
ATAATAAAATCAATGCGATTTTTGAAGATAGCCAAGGCCGCTTTTGGGTGGGCACCGATGGTGGCGGCTTAAATCAGATGGATCGAGCAACTGGAACCTTTGAGGCCATTACGGAAAAAGATGGTTTAAAAGGCAATTCGATTAAAGGCATTACGGAGAGTAACCATGGAGAACTCTGGATTAGCACCAATAAGGGATTAAATCGACTGGATG
>JBMYQA010000270.1:0-8350 GCA_049600855.1 Flammeovirgaceae bacterium
TTATATCATTACCTTTTTTTTAATCAGCCCATTGGCTTTTGCCCAAAACAATCAACGGCACTTGATCGATAGCTTGAAAGATGTTCTTGCTACTCAAAACCTTGAAGAAGATACCCTCAAAGCACAAACACTGATTACGCTAGGCGGCTTATATGGAAATATTAATGAAGTTGATTCTGGATTGCATCACCTCAAGGAGGGCCTAAAAATTGCCCTTGATCAACAGCATAGCAATCTGATTATGGGAGCAAATCACGCCATTGGCAACCTTTACTTTGTTCGCTCAGATCAACCAAATGCCTTAAAACATTTCCAAGATGTGTTTCAAGAAGCTCAAAAGTCAGGAAACAAAAATGCAGAATCGATGGCTTTACAACGCATGGGAAAAGTGTTTGAAGTCCAAGAAGATTTTCAACAAGCATTGGAATATTACAACAAGGCTTATGAGATAGAAAAAAACAGAGAAAATAATGCAAGTCTACTGGCTTTAGTATTGAACAACATTGGTAATATCTACTCCTATTTGAACGAATTACCAAAAGCATTAGACTACCAACTCCGAGCATTAGAAATCCGAAAACAGCAAAATCCCAACAATCCCTCCTTAGGCTATTCTTACAATGACATTGCTTTTATCTATTCTCAAATGGATAGTATCGATAAAGCAATTGAGTTTTACGATCAAGCATTGAAACTGCTATTGCCCTTAAATCGAAAATGGGAAATCAGTGTGCTCAGCCAAAATATTGCCGCAGCTTACGCTCAAAAAGAACAATATGATATCGGCATAAACTACGCACTACAAGGTCTAAAAGCGGCTCAAGAAATTGGTTCCAATAGCTCTATTTATAGTAATGCTTCTACCTTAGCACTATTGTATGAAAACAAATCTAACATTAATGAAGCCTATAAATACCTTCAAATGGCTTCACAATACCGAGACAGCATTCAAAATGAAGAAAATGCCAAAGAAATTGGTCGTTTGGAATCGCGATTAGAGCTCGAAAAAAAGGAAGCTGAAAACTTAAAAAAACAAGCGGTTATTGAACAACAACAGCAAACCAACATCGCAATTGGAGCTGGACTAGTCATTGCCCTTGTATTAGCGGTGTTTTTATTTAGAGGTCGAATGCTTGTTAAACGTGCCAATAATGAACTTCGCTTGAGTAATGAACAGATTAAACAGCAAAAGGAAGAGCTTTTGACACAATCTGAAACGCTAAAAGAAGCATTTGAAGAAATCCAACAGATTAATGAGGAAATTCAGGTAAAGCATGATGAGTTAAATCAGCGCAACCTTGTGATTGAGAAAAAGAATACGAACATCATGTCTTCCATTAATTATGGGAGCAGAATTCAAAATGCATTGCTCCCATTCGATCAAGAAATTGCGGAATCATTCAACGACTTTTTCATCCTTTTTAAGCCGCGTAATGTGGTGAGTGGCGACTTTTATTGGTTTGAAAATTTGGGAGATAAACAAATACTAGCTTCGGTTGATTGTACTGGTCATGGAGTACCTGGAGCCTTTATGAGCATGCTTGGAGTAGGTGCGTTAGATGATGCTGTGCTCAGGCAAGGAATTCATGAACCTGCAAAAATCTTGACTCGATTAGATCAATACATCCAAAATGTACTTCAACAAGAACAAACGGAGAATAAGGATGGCATGGACATGAGCATTAATGTCATTGATCGTAAAAATCAGACCCTCACGTTTGCAGGAGCAAGGCATGCTCTCTATTATTTCCAAGGCGATCAAGACGTATTCATTAAGGGCGACCGCTTTAGCATTGGCGGACTAGCACAAAAGAAAGAAAAAGTATTTACTGAACGAACGATAGATATCTCCCAACCCACTACCATTTATGTGTACTCAGATGGTTTCCCCGACCAATTTGGAGGAGATGATGGTCGCAAGTTTATGTCTAAAAAGTTGCGAAGCTTAATTGCTTCTATCCAAACCAAAAGCATGAATGAGCAAAAAAGCATTTTGGAACAAACCTTAAAAGAATGGATGGGAAAGCAACGACAAGTAGATGACATTTTAATTATTGGAATGAAAGTGTCATAAAAAGCAACAACAAACCGATTAGTGCTAAGTCTATTGGCGTAGAAAAAATTAAGGTTAGCCGCTCAAAGTATGACAAAGCTTACGCAAATTATTATTTTGCAACATGAAGCGAGAATTCCTATTAGTTATAAATCCAGTTGCTGGGAAAAAAGATAAAGACAAATTATTAGCTCAAACTAAGCACTACCTCAACCAACATTCGTTTGCTTATCAAACATTTTTCACCCGCCGAAAAGGGCATGCGATTGAATACCTTCAAAAATCTTTACTTGATCGCTACACTGACATTATTGTGATCGGTGGAGACGGCACGGTGAATGAAGTACTTAATGGTCTCAAGTCTAAAAATCACTCCATTCCGATTAGCATTATACCGACAGGTACGGGAAATGATTACATCAAAAGCTTGCCCTTTCCTAAAACTTTAGCAGAACAGTTAGAAGTTGCTGCTTTTGGCAGGTGTTTAGCAGTAGATATTGGCCGTTGCAATGGTCGATATTTCTTAAATACCATGGGCTTTGGCTTTGATGGCAAAGTAGTCGCTACCATGGAAGAACGCGGCAAACGTTTTGGAGGACATTTAGCTTATTTGTATACCGTTTTACATACGGTTACTCGGTTTTCAGAGCCTCAGGTTCGATTTATTATTGATGGCAAAGAACGAAAGGAGCGGATATTCTTGATGGCAATCAATAATGGAACGACTTATGGAGGCGGATTCAAAATTACCCCCAACGCCCAAGTTGATGATGGCTTTTTTAATGTTTGCCTCATCAAAAAAATCAGCGTATGGCGGCGTTTCCTTAATTTACCCAAACTCCAAAAAGGAACACATACCCAAATTAAGGAGGTCGAAATGTTACAATGCCAGTCGTTACTCATAGATTATGCGCCTCATATCCAAGCACACATAGATGGAGAGTTTATCGGTTCTCCACCTTATGAGGTACAGATTTTGCCAAAAGCACAACTTGTTCGGGTAAAATAAGCCCTAATTGGCTACAATTGGCAAAACAATTGCACTAGAAAATGCGACAGACTTAACCTTCATTTATAGGTTTCTCGTATAATTACTCAAGTGTACTTTATTGAAAAGACACCCTGAATGCATCTCTTAAACAAACTAACGTACAACAATCTTAACAAAATTTTCATGAGTATGTCTGTATTATCCATTTCCCTACTTCGCGCCATAGAGTTTGCTGCAGAAAAACACAAATGCCAAAAAAGAAAAGGAAAGAGCCAAACGCCTTACATTAATCATCCTATACGAGTTGCCCACTTATTAGCTGAATTTGGACAAAGTGAGAATAGTGATCTGCTCATGGCCGCTATTTTACACGATACCATTGAAGATACGGCAACGACTATTGATGAGCTTGTGGTAGCCTTTGGAGAACATGTGGCAAAAATTGTTATGGAAGTCACAGATGACAAATCACTACCCGCGCCAGAGCGAAAGCGCCTGCAGGTCATCCAAACGCCCAAAAAATCAATCGAAGCGAAAATGCTGAAAATCGCAGATAAAACCTGTAATGTAAAAGACATCACCTTAGATCCTCCAACAAATTGGACTTTGGAACGCAAAATTGCCTACCTCGATTGGGCAGAAGCCGTCGTAAAAGGAGCGACAGGGGTAAATCCAGCTTTAGAAGCACATTTCTACACGGTGTTACAAGAAGGAAGAAGCAAGCTAATCAAATAAATTTATGGCTCAATGCTGTTATTTTAATCATTCATTTAGTACTTAAACACAATCCCCTAATAATTAAGCAAAATCAACCATTTCTAGGATCATTTAATCAACCTTTAAATGATTCAAGTTGAGCTGAAGTAAATGACTCAGAAAATTTGTAAATTCACACTAGTACAACTTACTCCCCAATGAACATGCAATAAATATTCGATCTATTTTGGCATGATTGGGCACTATTCAAACCATATTCGCACTAGCAAAAACTACCTACAATCATGATAGTTCTATGGAAATCCATGCCGAGGAAACTGCTTTCCTTCATTTTGATTTGCTTACTTCTTGTGTTAATCACTGCCCTTGCACAAGCCCAAAGTAAACGAAAAGTGGTGAGAGAAGCCCCCAAAGTTTCATCTGTCACCAGTGAGGATGGAAGGTATTTTTGCATTAACTATTCCGTCAAGAAATATAAAAATGGCGAGATTTCTTATATCAACTCCACTAAGGTTTACCACATTATTTCCCGAAAATACATCTCAAAAATCAACTTTTACCTCCCCACACATCCTGAATACTTTAAATTCAGTCCTGATGCAAAAAAGCTCTTTACCAAATCGAAGAACAACTTCTATTTAATTGACATCAAAACTAGGCGACCTCAACAGAAGTTTGAAAAAACAACTGCTATGGGATTTCTTGACGGTAGCAAATACGTTACCATCGCTTCTAGTGATTCCATTACCGTGGTAAACACCCAAACGCTAAAAGAAGCCAAATCTTTTAAATTTCCGCAGCGTTACCCACACATCCATACATTAATACAAAGTCCAGATGGAAAAAGACTGATTGCTAAAGGCTCAAAGAAATGTTATTTGTGGGATATAAAAACGCGCAAATTAATTCACACATTCAATGCAAAGGACATTAGTTATAGTACTGACAATCAACGCATTTACGCGATTAGTTATCGTTCTCGATTATGCTATTTGGATATTTACGATGCGAAAAGCTTCAAGGTGTTGAGAAAAAGTAACAGCAATGAATACAAGCATTTTTCTACCTATTCATTTACAGATGCTTCAAGTTTTAGTCCTGATAGAAAATACATCGCTTTTTGTGCAAAACGATATGGGGAAACGAAGGGAATAGGCGTTTTTGAAATCGAAAGTGGTAAACTGCTATTGGATATTGACAGCATTGCTTTAGGCAATGCTTTTGCACAACTCGAACAACCTTATCAATGGTTTAACGATGCTGATCTTTTTGTGTTAGCAGCTAAAGAAAAAACAGGAAAGTCCTTTTCGATAGCTGCCAAATACCATGAGTACCAATTCCGACATAAGTATAAGGAAAGGCGAATTAGTCCTAATGGCAAGTATATTGTGTCATTTAGCAATCATGTCAGCAGCAACTTAATTACGGTTGGGCTGAATGATCAATATCATTCCCCCATATTTGTCGATGGAATAAAATTCATTTCGTTTAGTCCAAATAGTAAATACCTATTTGTCGAGAAAAAAGACCGAAGCCACGGATTTATCCTTACCAAAGATATTTTACCCAACCAAACACCTAAAGTCTATCCATTCTCAACCATTCCGTTTATTCCTGGTACAGAAGACGTGATTGCCAAAGATGCTGCCGCACCAGACGGTTATCAACACACCTACATCACGCAACACAAACACATTAGTGAATTAACCGATACGACGGAACTCAGTCTTCATCTCAAAACCGTTGAAGTAAATGGGGATACTGTAGGCATTCAAGCACACTTAATTGATCAACATGGTGTATATTATTATGGCGCTTCAGCTGAAAGCTTTCGTGATTATTGGTGTAATATTCAGGTAAAATCAAATACCAACCCATATCCGACAGCTGAGTTAGCTTACTCCATTACCGAGGTTAATGAACAAGATACAATTCCTTTAGCCATCGCGTTTATTATGGACCACAGTGGTTCTATGGGCGATGAGCGCGCCTTGGTCGTACAAGAGGCGGTTGAAAAACTGATTAGCGAAAAGCGTCCGCAGGATACCATGGCAATTATGAAATACGATAGTAAAATTGGCATTGAGTCTGAATTAGCTTCAGATAAAGGGGTATTGTTAAACCGCTTAAAGAAAGATGGACTTGGAAACTTTGGAGGAGGCACAGCACTAATTGATGCTGCTTTTGAAGGCATTACCCTCTTACAAGATGCTGAAAATTATGAAAACAAGGTAATTGTCATTTTTACAGATGGGAAAGAAAACAGTTCCGTTTTAACTAAAAATGAATTAATTCTTGAAGCGTTGGCACAAGGCATTAAAATCTACACCATCTCATTCGGTTCAGAAACCGATGTGGATTACTTAAAAGAGTTATCCGAGGCTACTGAAGGAGGATATTATCAGATTTATGAAACCTTGCATTTCCTGAAAATATTTGATGATGTATACGAGCGAATGCGGAACTATTATAGCATTCAATTTAAGGCAGACACCATCGGAGAACATGAGGCGGTAATTAAACTCTGTTTACCCAATCGTCAGGATTCCTTTGTGGTGAGCTTTGAGAATGACACCCTCATTTATGAAGAAAAAATCGAAGAGCTTCCTGAGGATCAGTTTTCGGACTTTGATGATGCACCAGAAGAAGGCGCTGTCAAACGCTTACAGGTAAACTTCCATTTTGCTACCACCAATTTAACCGATTCCTCACACATTGAAATCGAAAAAGCGGTAGCTTATATGAGAAAATATCCCAAGGTATTCGTGGAGTTAAGAGGCCATACGGATGATATTGGTAGTGAACATGATAATTTAAAGCTTTCGAGGCATCGCGCACACAAAATCAAGCACTTGCTCACCAAATCAGGTATTTCTGGACATCGAATAAAAGCCATTGGATTGGGAGAAGAACACCCCATTGCCACCAATAAAACCGAAGCAGGCCGTGCAATGAATCGACGAACAGAGTTTGTGATTGTTTCCAATGAAGTGAATTAAGCAATTAGAATCGGATGCCAACAATGGTAATGTCATCTCGCTGTTCTGCATTACCCTGATGCTCATTTAAGTATCCGTTCAGCAGCTCACTGATTTCACCAATAGACTTGTTGGCATTCGCTTCAATCATTTCTTTCAGCTTCAATGAACCTACTTTTTTACGATCTTCACTATTTTGATCAGCATAACCATCTGTAGTCATGAATATCGAGTCTCCCGCTTTTAAGGTAATTTCTGTATCGATAAACGTACGGCCTTCTACTTGGTAACCGCCTATTGATTTATTTGCTCCTTTGACTTCCTCCAACTTCCCATCAGTAATGTAATAAAGCGGGCGGTGGGCACCTGAAAAACTCAAGTGAACCTGGTCATCAAGCGTTTTCCACGCCACAAAGCCCAAATCTATCCCATCCTGATTACTGGCCACATATTCCTGCTTTAATACTCGAATGATTAATCGGTTCATCTCTTCCAAAATCTCAGCAGGCGCTAGCAGGTTTGATTTTAATACAATATCATTTAATATGGCTGTTCCAATCATAGACATAAATGCGCCCGGCACACCATGTCCAGTACAATCTGCCACTGCAAAAAACGTTGTTCCCTCCTTCTCTTCAAACCAATAAAAATCTCCACTGACAATATCTTTAGGGCGGTACAATATGAAGTAATCCTTCAAGTACTTATTTAAACGTTCAGAAAAAGGCAATATCCCCTCTTGAATGGTTTGTGCATATCGAATACTATCGACAATCCGTTCGTTTTTCTCTTTGAGCGATTTATTCTGCTCTTCGATGTAATCTCTTTGAGCAACGATTTCTTCTTTTTGTTGTTGCAACTCTTCATTTTGAGTCAGAATTTCTTCTTTTTGTTGTTGCAACTGCCCGTTCTGTTTTTTTACCTCTGCGGTACGTTCATCTACAATTTTTTCTAAACGGTCATTTGCTCGCTGCAAACGCACCGTATTCAATCGAACGATCAGCCAAATCACAACACTGGCCAATGCGACATAAGCCAAATATGCCCACCACGAGCGGTACCAAGGCGGTAAAATCTGAAAGGCATATGACATCTCTTCACTTTCAATGCCGTAAATATTTTTAGCCTTTACGCGAAACACATAGTCTCCTTCCCGAAGGTTTGTATATTCTTTTTCTGATTTCTCAGTCCAGTTAGACCATTGCTCTTCACCTTCTCCAAAAAGCGTATTCAACTCATCTAGTTTAAATTGATAACGATTTTTTTCCTCTTGATCATAACTTGGTGCCGCAAACTTGAAGGCAAGTACGCCTGAAGCCAATTTATAAGGAAACGTTGCTACTTCATTCACTGGCTGTAAAACACTTACTACGCCTTTTGTTTCGACACCATCAGGTCGATTTAAAAAAGTTCCCCCAAATACCAGTGAATCGGAGCTAAACGAAACCTTTCTTAAGATCACATTGTATGATGGAATGATTTGCGTTAACGCTTTGTCGTATCGAAACAAGCCTTCAGAACCACCTAACCAAACGATATTACGATCTTGCTCATCGGCATAAAACGCATTTACTTCCATTTCAGGAAGTCGTTCAAACAGTGTCGTATCAG
>JBMYQA010000271.1:0-8295 GCA_049600855.1 Flammeovirgaceae bacterium
TTTGTTTTCACCAGTTTGCTTGGCTTCTAGGTCTACACTGCAGCACCGACGAATTTATATCATCAACGACGGCGTACTTTCAAGCGACGACGGATCCTTAGTCAGCTTGTTTGCATGCATTTCTGCCAAGGCACAATTAGTAAGTAATGAGCCCAAACGAGCATGCCCTGGAAATTTAGAAGGAACGGTTTGTTGGGGCTTACAAAAGGAAATCGCTCAAGAAAAACAGGTTTTATACACCGATGCGTTGGCTATGAAAGATTATGCATCTTGTTTAGCTCCTTACGAATGGCTGTTGAAAGAAACTCCATTTTTAGATAAATCCTTATACATCGACGGAGAAAAAATTTATAAAACACTCATTAAGCAAGCAAAAGGAGAAACAAAAAAAATTTATCAAGATCAATTACTCAAGATCTATGATCAGCGCATACAATACTTTGGAGAAGCGGAGAAAGTACTCCAAAAAAAAGGATTAAAATACTATCCGTATCTGGTAAATCGAGGAAAAGAACACTGGAATAGCATGTTTAATTTCTACGATCAGCTAATCACGCTTTGTGGTGATGACACCTATCGAAGTAATGTTATTTATTTTATGAAGGCTTTACAAAAAAAGCATCATGTGAGTGCTGTTAGCATTCAGGAATTGATTAAACATTATACTCGTATTAGTAACATCATCGACATACAACTCAAAAACAACACGGATAAGAAGCTAGAAAATTGGGTTAAAACTCAACAAATTGCGGAAAGTATTTTTATAGAAATTGCTGGAGATCGTATAGATTGTGAATTTATAAAAGAACAATGGGGAAAGCGATTGAGTACACATCCTTCAGACATTAAACACGCTAAGAAAGTAGTTAAGTTTATGGCTACTCAAAAGTGTACACAAGATCCTTTATTTCAACAGGCTTTGGAACACATCTTTAAAATAGAACCTTCTTTAAAATTGGTTGATGTGTTGATTAGTCGCTATGCCCATCAACCTCATCAATTAGAAAAAGCGCTGAATCAAAAGATAACGCTAGCTCAACAAGCAGCTAATGTGAAAGAAGAAGCTGATGCCCATATGAAACTAGGAAATTTGAGGAATAAACAACATAAAAAAATAGAGGCAAGAGCGTTTTACCTAAAAGCGGCTAAATTAAATCCAGAGATTTCGTCTAAAGCTTATTCGCTGTACCTACAAAGCCGAACAGATTGCTTAGTTAAAGATAATCCTAATGTTGTAAAGGATCGCGCCTTCTATTATGCGGCCTATGAAATGTATAAACGAGCAGGAAATCAAGCTGGTATGCGGCAAGCAGCGAGCCAGTTTCCTACTATGGGAGACATCCATCAAACGGGTTATCAATTAGGCGAGTTAATTAAAGTAGCCTGTTGGGTTGGAGGCTCCTACCCGATTCAGAAACGGCCTTGACGCTGATTACATTTTAGTCTTTAAATAACGTGACAACAAATTAAAATGATCCGCATTTAATTGTTTGAGGCCATAGGAGTAGTCTCCTAATGCATTGCAAAGTGGAGCAATGTGCTGGTAGGTAATTATGTGGTCTTGGGCTCCAAGAACGAACTCAAGCTGCATTTGATGCTGTTGAATCGACTGAGCTAATTTTGTTACCGCTACGTTAAAGTCTCGATGAATCATCCATGTATGATAAACCCGTTCGCGATGTATGCGTGAGCGGGTTTGTGCTTTTGCCATTCGAATGAGTGATTTGGGTAACAGGTTAAACTGATGCACAAAATGAACCATTGGATTCAGTATGTTGAAAGAAGAAACTGATTGTTTAAATAGCCATTGCCCCAAAATCGTGTGGGTAGCAAAAGTATATAAAGGATGAATCAACAAACCTTCAGGAGCTATTAGGTGTACCTTTCGAATGTACGTAGGAAAATTTAGCATTAATGCATAAGCTAGTCTACATCCAATGGAACAAGCGATGACATCGTATTTCGATTTTTGATCGCTCAAAAAAAAAGGAGAAAATAGTTCGATAAACTCCCTCTGATTTTGATAGACTAAACTTTTTTTACTGTGAAAAGGTAAGTCAAAAGCCAGTACGTGCTTGCTTTTGCCCAATGTTTCAAATGCAGTCGCTTCTTGCCCAAATCCATGAAAAGCGAGCATGGGAATAGCTTGAGGGGCACCAAATGTAGTATAGGAAAACGTAGTGATGGTTGTTATTATTTATCCAAATAATTGCTTCATTGAATTCACTTCATCAATAAAGTCTTCAAATGTAGATTTAGTATCAAGGATATGTTCCTTGTACTTATCAAAACGATCCGAATGTGCTTTTTCGATTCTTCTAATCTTATCTACTAAATGATTTGCCCCAAAAACTTGAGCTTGGGACTTTAATTGCTGCATTACTGTCTTTACTCCGGCAAAATCGGAACTTGTAATAGCACTTTCTAAATCATTTTGATACTCTTCCGATTGCGTCAAAAACCGTTCAATGATTTCCAGTGAGAAAGCACTATTATTTAGTGAGACTTTCTTGAAGTATTCAACATTAATCAATCCCATAATTATTGGATATTTCAGCGTGTTTGATCTGAGTACTTTGTAACAAAAGTTTTTTAATACCTTGCTGCCAGCGTAAATCTGAAGATTTACTTGATTTCTGTTCGTAGAGGTGGGCCGCATTCGGACGTTTTACTAACCCTACGAACAGCACGGAAATATTAAGAGACTTACTTTACAAAGTACTGAGTTAGAAAAAATGTTTAATTTAATCTAATGATTAGATGGTTAAGATAGTCAAATCTAAATAAAAAACCTTCTTGGCAAAAAAAATACAAAAAAATCCTAAGTAAGTTTCAAGCTCAATCATTCTATATCATCACCTTTTCTCTAAAAGAATAAGAGGCAATAGCGAGTAAAGTCAACTATTGCCTCTTCAACTTAAAAGCAGAATCGCTTATTCTCCCTTTAAAATCTCATTGTATTTTTCTGTATCATTTAACAACTCGATAGCTGTCTTAATTTCTTTATTATCATCAAAAGAAGCTTCAATTTGGCCTACTTGGAAATAATACCTCGATACAATTTCTTTTTCTAACTCTTCGCGAATCTGATCTTTAAACTTGATCAAGTCAGACTCTTTATTGTGAGATATTTTAGTTTTCAACGCATAGATTTGCGTTTTAATATCTTCATAGTATTTATCGTCTTTTGCACTAGAAATCAGCTTTTTAAGTGAGTTCTCAACTTTAGTTTGATAATCGTAATCCTTATCGCCCAACCAAGCCATAAACTCCTTATATTCCTCATCAGATAAACTAAACGATAGCGCAGGATCAATCTCTGCATGATCGTGCTTGTATTTTGTTGCATAATCAAAAATTAACCCTTTAGAGATGAGGCTTACGGTAATAGGGGCAAAATTATCTAACTTCACTTCTACATCAGGCATTACCCCTCCTCCATCGTATACCACTCGGCCATTCTTTGTTTTAAAAGCTACGCGCAAGGAATCAGGTATTTTTTCAGCTGCACCTTCATCATCTCTTTTACTGTAGTCAATTTCTTGGATACATCTTCCACTAGGAATGTAGTACTTTGCCACTGTAACTTTCAGCTTTGAATTGTAAGTAAGTGAGCGTGTAGCTTGCACCAAACCTTTACCAAAACTGCGTGATCCTACCAGTACACCGCGATCGTAATCCTGAATAACGCCAGAAACAATTTCGGAAGCTGAAGCACTAGAACCATTAATGAGTACCGCGATTGGGATATCCGTATCAACCGCAGGATTCAAAGCCTTATGCATGCGATTCCAGTCCTTAATTTTGCCCTTTGTACTTACAATTTCATGACCTTTGGGTAAAAACACATTCGAAATGTTAATTGCTTCACTTAATAAGCCACCTGGATTTCCTCTCAAATCTAAAATGATCTTTTTTGCCCCTTTATCTTTCAAACTCACCAACGCACTTTTCACCTCTTTACTGGCATTTCTTGTAAAATCAGTCAACTGAATCATGCCAATATCTTCACTTACCATACCATGGTAAGGAACATTATTCAACTTAATTCGTTCTCGCTTCAAGGTTACATCAAAAGGTGCGTTTTTACCATATCGCTTAATCTTTAAAGAAAGATTTGTCCCTGCTTGTCCTTTCAGCAATTTACTGATATCATCAATATGGCGTTCTGTGATTTGAATGCCGTCAATGGCAATAATTTCATCTCCAATTTCTAAACCTGCACGATCTGCAGGATAGCCTTTATTCGGCATGAGCACCATCACTTTATCATTTCTCCTTCCAATAACTGCGCCTATACCACCATATTCGCCTGTTGTAATTGTTCGATAATCTTCAATGCGATCTTCTGGAATGTAATTCGTATAGGGATCGAGTGTATTTAGCATGGCATCGATACCCGTTTTCATCAACTCCGATGGACTGACATCATCCACGTAATATTTATTCACTTCTCGATATAGCGTAGCGAAAATGTCTAAGTTTTTAGAAATCTCAAAGTATTTCTCAGCAGGCTTGTAGGCCGTTAATCCAAGTACAACGACTAATAGAAATGCGGTAATTTTGATATGTTTTCTTCTCATAAGTCCTATTTTTCAGACAGTCAGTTTTTGATCTTCTTATAAAGATAACCAATTATTCACAGGATATTGCTCGATTTTATGGTAAACGGCATTTTTTCTTTTCTGTAAGTAGAAGAAATCACAAATTACTGTATTCTGCCCATTTATTTTGTCAATAATTTAAGTGCTTTCAACAAGTTTTTATTCATGAGTGTACTCTCATTAAACTCTTTTGCTACATAAATAATTGCTAAATGTGCTGGTTTATTGTCTAATCCAGCTAACCATGCTGATTTATTTAGTCGATATGCCTCTCTGATTTGTCGTTTAATTCGATTTCGATCAACTGCTTTCTTAAACTTTTTTTTGGAAACAGATACTAAAACTTGGGGATTTCGCGGCACTTCATTGTCATCAATCCAAACGTTGGGTAAAGTCACCACTTTAAATGGATACTTAAAAGTGCCCTTACCTTTAGCAAATAATTGTTTAATGATTTTTTCTTGTTTTAGTTTTTCAGATTTAGGTAAACGTTGATTCATAAAATCAATTAATAATACTGTTGATCCTCTTTAAATTCAAAAGTAGTGTATTTTCCATCCTTTCACTATCCGATTGTTATAATTAAGCTAATAATACACAGGCTGTGTGTACTTTTTACAAAAGATTCTATTTTTGGCAAAAAATACGACGCTTCATTCATGGCAAACTACTTTTTCATTTTTTTTGTTTCATTAGTATTCTTTTTAAGCGCTTGTTCTTCGCAAGAAAAAAGCGATTTTAAGAAGAGTCCAACAGGAATTGAATACTTGATTCGTTCCAATGGAAATGGTGTAAAACCCAAACGTGGAGAAGTCGTTATGATGAAAGTCACTTTACATCACCCGCAAGGAAACCCATTAACCAACACACCTTACACACAAGGAGTATATGGTCATCCAATTCATGGAAAATCAACACTTGCCCGAAGCATAGATCCTATTTTATTAAAATGCAGTAGTGGCGACAGTTTATTGATGCACTTAAAAGCATCTTTACTATTTGGGAAAACCTTTCTTCCTCAAGGTGTAAACGCAAATGACCTGCTGTATCTTCAAGCTAAAATCGAAGATATCATTACCTTCACCGATTACCAGGACATTCAACAAGAACGATTGGCACAAGAAGCAGAAAAGCGTATCCAACAAAATGATAGTTTGTTACTCGCCTATGCAGAGCAACATCAATTCATGCCAGCTAAACTTAGAAGTGGGGTTTATTATTACATTACCCAAGCAGGTAAAGGAAAATCGCCTGTGGAAGGAGATATCGTTCACTTAGACTACACCGTTTATCGACTAGATGGCGAGCGTGTTGATGCTTCTGCTGACCGAGGAAAGCCGTTTCAGTTTGTGGTAGGGCGTGGGGCTGTAATTAAAGGGCTTGATCAGGCCATCAGAAAGCTGAAGACAGGTGGAAGAGCAACCATTCTAATTCCATCAGATTTGGCCTATGGAGGCGAAAGCAAGGGAAAGCAACTCCCACCACACAGTAATTTACGATTTGAAGTAAGCCTTCTCAGTATTGAGAAATGATTTAATAGTTATGTATAAACCAATGAAACAATTTTTTAAAATAAATCGGGTTTGGATGGTCATGAGCTTCGTGCTCTTATCACTCCCTGGATATGCTCAAATTCTACAACCAGTCAAATGGTCTACGGACGTTTCTAAAAAAGAAGTAAAAGTTGGTGAAACCATAGAATTACTTTTTAAAGCGAACATCGAAAAAGATTGGTTCTTGTACTCTACGTTTAGCGAAGATATTGGCCCAATTCCTACCACAGTCAGCTTTGAAGCAAATAATACCTATGAGTTAGTGGGAGAACTCACGCCTATTGATCACCAAAAAAAGTTTGATGACCTTTGGGAAGCTGAAATCACTTATTTCAAGGGAGAGGGTCTATTTAGTCAGAAGGTAAAGGTATTATCACCAGATTTTAATGTTAAAGTAGCCCTTAGGAGTCAAACCTGCTCTGATATTGATGGTAAATGCATACTTATTAATGAAGATTTCACGTTCACGAATGAACTGATGACGATCTCAGCAGGTGCTTCATCTGATACTCCCAAAGACGACAACAACGAAAAAAAGCAGTTTACTGCTTCTAGTGCCTTTGGCGATCTTCCGATATCCACCTTTCTTTTTTTAGCCTTTTTAGGCGGTTTAACGGCTATTTTCACACCTTGTGTATTTCCCATGATTCCTTTAACGGTGTCCTTGTTTAGTGGCAAAGGAAAAGGGAAAAGCCACGCGTTCTTCTATGGCTTCTCGATTATAGCAATTTATGCCATTGTAGGGGCAATATGCGCGCCTTTACTAGGCCCTGAATTTGCCAATGTACTCAGTACACACTGGGCTTCAAATACCGTATTTTTCACCGTATTCATCGTATTTGCCTTATCGTTCTTTGGTTTATTTGACATTCAGCTTCCAAGCAGTTTTGTCAATAAAATGGATAGCCAATCAGACAAAAAAGGGGGATATGTGGGCGTATTTTTTATGGCATTTACCCTCACCTTAGTATCCTTTTCGTGTACAGGTCCCATTGTAGGTAGTTTATTAGTGGCTTCAGCAGGAGGTGAATTTACACGGCCGATACTAGGTATGGCCGTATTTGGCGCTGCTTTTGCCTTGCCGTTCATGTTTTTTGCGCTTTTCCCAAGAAGCATGGATAAGCTCCCTAAATCTGGAGGTTGGTTAAATTCGGTAAAAGTAACCTTAGGGTTTATCGAATTAGCGCTTGCGTTTAAGTTTTTAAGTATGATCGATCTAGTCTATCACTTAGGCATCTTAGATCGTGATATGAACATTGCCATATGGATTGCCATTTTCTCTTTTATGGGTTTATACTACTTGGGTAAAATTCAATTGCCGCATGATAGTCCTGTTGAGAAAATTTCTGTGCCACGCATGTTATTAGCACTTACCTGTTTCACCTTTGTCATTTACTTGATGCCAGGCATGTTTGGAGCGCCGCTAAAAGCCTTATCGGGCTTGTTGCCACCAAGCACTACGCATGATTTTGATTTGAATGCCGTTGTGCGCGAAAATAGCGGTTGGAAATATGTCAAAAATAACAAGGTTGAAGCCCACGTAGTCAAACACAAATACGAAGGCATTGAGTTACCTCATGGATTTACAGGCTACTTCAACTATGAAGAGGGCTTAGCTGCTGCTAAAAAAGCGGGCAAACCCATCATGTTAGATTTCACGGGACATGGTTGTGCCAATTGCCGAAAAATGGAAGATAATGTTTGGGTTGATCCTGCTGTAAGGCAACGTTTAGAGAACGATTGGGTTATTGTTGAGTTGTATGTGGATGATCGTACAGAATTACCAGAAGAGCAGTGGGTCTTATCTAAATTTGATGGTAAACTCAAAAAAACAGTGGGTGAGGTAAATATGGATTTTGAAATTACGCGATTCGAGAATAATGCCCAACCACTTTATGTATTACTCGATCATGATGGAGAATTGTTAGCAGATGGCAAAGGCTATGATCCGAGCATTCCGAACTTTATTCAGTTTTTAGATAATGGACTCGCAGAATTTAAGAAACGTCACTAAGTGATTTTTCCCAACCCTTCAGATCAAGAAAATATGCCGCCAAAAGACACGGTTATGTTTTATTGACTACTTAAGCATGTAAGCAGAATGAATACGGCATTTTTACTGATTCTTTTTAAGCTAA
>JBMYQA010000272.1:0-8271 GCA_049600855.1 Flammeovirgaceae bacterium
CGTGAACAAAGCCAACATTTAGAAGAAGGGTTATTAGAACTGAATAAGAAGGCGCTCATTTTCAATGCTTGTGGAAAATTTAACCTCAATCAATCTGCTTCTCTGGTACAACAAGCCCGCGCAGTATTCACCCACGATACGGGTCTCATGCACATTGCAGCAGCTTTTAAGAAGCAAGTATTTTCCATTTGGGGAAACACCACACCGCTATTTGGCATGTATCCGTATCGCACCAAATTCACGGTGTTTGAAAACAACAAATTATCCTGTCGTCCTTGTTCCAAAATTGGATACAAAAAATGCCCTAAAGGGCACTTTAAATGTATGAATGAGGTAATATTTGATTTTTACTTGCCTTAGCAGTTTAAGAGGCTGTTTGAACTTTTTCTTTCGGCTAAACAAAAAACTCAAGGAAGCTCTTACGCCTTCTTAAACAACTTTCCAATCATCACTTTATAATAATCTAAATCGAATAGCCGAACATCGTGATAAGCTTGGCGCAAACAAAACAAACCGATTAGGAATAAAATCAGGTTTCCTGACCATACCCCAACTAGCGGCGAAACGACCATCTCTTCGGCTAATTTTTTCCCCATAATGGTAGAAATGTAGAAAATCACAAAAAAGATGATGGAAATTAATACAGGAACTCCCAATCCTCCTTTTTTAATAATTGCTCCTAAAGGGGCACCGATTAAGAACATGATGAATACCGCTACCGACTGTGACCATTTCATATAAAGATCAATCTTATAATCGGCTAAACGTCGCTCATTTCGCTCCAAACGCTTTTTGGTATCTAGCACCGTACCTTTGATCCCATTCGCTTTACTCCAAGCCATATTAAGAATACGTTTATCGGGTTTAGCTTCCCATAACTCAGCTTTTTCAAGTTGTTCTTCTTTTGCCACGGCTGTAACTTTCTCTTCCTTTACCCGCTTCATCTGTTCAGGCCTCACCTCCTGTTCCCTTCGCATCTCTCTAACGCTTTTAGCCTTTTTGCTATTATCCTTATAAATAATGGCATTCTTCCCCGTTTCAGATCCATTCCGATTTTTTGCTTGTTGTGTTTCATTGACAGCATCCAACTCTTTCTGCATTTGAGCCTTTTTTACTTCACTCACAGATTGGCCTGTTTTAGGATCGATTTTTTCCCGAGGTTGATTTCTATTTTTCAGTTTAGTACGTGCTAAAGCTAACTTTCCTTGTAGTGCTTCATTCTCCGCTTCTTTTTTCTTTGCGGTATTACGATTTTTCTTGCGTACCAATAACTCATCAATAATTGAATTTTTCCGAGGATTGGATAATGAAACTGTTTTTTTGTCTACGGCAATCTTTTCCTTCTTTGGTCTTTCTGTTGCTGGTACGTTTTTTCGATTGGTTTCAAACGCTGGTTGTGATTGACCTTGTTGAACGCGATTTTTCGTTTCTTCTCGCTGTTTCGCCTTTCTTCGCTCATTATCTTGGTAATATTGATACTGATGGTAGCCTTGCACGCGCCCAGGAAATTCATTATACAACTTTGCCCCCATGTGCCATAACGAATCGCGTTCAGAAGCCAACTGGCGAGAAGTTTTCATCATATTATGATTTTTAAACAACTCTTCCTTAGTCTTTTTTAACCCAAAAGATTCCATACTGAACACAATTCTTGAGGAATCAAAATCATTGCGAACGTATTCGGATTCGTGCCTGCGATTTCGCTCTGCAGACAGTTCGGTATAGCGGGAGCCATTCAATAGTTCTAACACTAAATAATTATCGTTGCCATAAGAATACATCCTACCGTGCTCTGCAATAATCAAATCCGTATTGCCTTTTTTAGCTGTATGGTTGTAAATCATCATGCCATACAGTTCATCCTTATTTTTTCCTCTTTTTTCTTCTACTTTAATGCTATAGCCTGGCAAACCATCGTAAAACTCTCCTTCATTAAACTGTAGTGTGGGTTTTTTCTGTTTAATGTCGTAAAGCATGCTGTATGCCTTCAGGTTGGCAATGGGCGAAATCGTATCATTGAACAGAAATGCACCAATCGTAATCAAAAACACAAAAATCCCTACAGGAATCAAAATTCGAGTCAATGAAATTCCAGCACCCTTGATGGCCGTAAGTTCCGAATGCTGCCCCAAACTTCCAAAGCTCATCAATGAGGCTAACAATACCGCTAAAGGCAATGAGACGGGAGTTAGTACCAATCCAAAATACATGAACATCTCACCCAACACATCCCAACCTAAGTCTTTACCTACAAAGTGCTTAAATTGGCGAATAAATGTATGCGTCAGAAAGATGAATAAAACGATGCAAAAAGTCAGGAAAAAGGGGCCAAAAAATCGTTTTATTATAAATTTATCTATTGTTTTTAGCATGCAGTAGCGAATTGGAATCGAAAATAAATACCAGACACTAGCAAAAATAAAATGCCCCAGTAAAATACCGCGGCATTCGCTACTAAATATCGTTAAATGGGGTGAAATATGCCCACCTGTACTTTGGGTTATTCTGATAGATATACATCTAATAAACCATCGGGCAATTGCACTTTCAATTGTTCAGCGTCCTTATCTGTTTCCAACAACACTTCCTCATGCATTGGAATTAATACTTCTTTGCCCTGATAGGTCGTACGCATAACCGCATGCGACTTTAAATCAATCACTTCTTCGACTTTACCCAATAAACCCACTTCCTGATCATGGATCGTAAATCCAATGATCTCATGGAAATAGAATTCGCCATCTTCCAGTTGTGGCAAATCGGCCAATGGAATGTATAGTTCTAATCCAATTAGCTTTTTGGCTTCTTCTACATTGTTTAAATCTTCAAATTTAATAAAGCCTTTTCCTTGATTGACATTTAACGTTTCAATAAAATAAGGAACTAAGGCATTATTTACCTCAACAAACAACGCATCCGATAAAATGTACTCTTGTGGATTACTCATATCAAAGGATGCTGATATGCCTCCCTTTAGCCCATGTGTTTTGAGGATGTATCCAATTTTATATGCTTCTTGCTTTTTCATTGCTTCTATTCAATTACTTATTTTCCTGCTTGATTGCTCTTCAAGCCATGTCTAGCTCCTACTTTTAGTAAGAATTTAAAGGCTTCTTCGTATTCATTTCGAATTTTACCATCCAGAATCGCCTCTCGCAATTCCAATTTGATGTCTCCCACTTTTTTGGAAGGTCGAATATTGAAGGTTTCCATAATGATTTCTCCTGTAATGACCGGTTGGAAGTTTCGAACGCGATCCTTCTCTTCTACCTCCTTCATTTTTTGTTCCACCACATCAAAGTTGGCCAAATAGCGTTTTACTTTATTGTGATTTTTGGAAGTAATATCCGCTCGACAAAGTTTCATTAACGCTTCTACATCGTCTCCTGCTTCAAAAAGTAATCGTCGAATAGCAGAATCTGTAATATCCGCTTTTACTAAGGCAATCGGGCGGAGGTGCAGTTTAACCAATTTCTGCACAAATTTCATCTTTTCGTTAAGCGGCAGCTTCATTCTTCTGAAAATGTTCGGCACCATGCGTGCGCCTTTATCTTCGTGCCCATGAAAAGTCCAGCCAGCCTTTTTATTGAATCGCTTAGTTGCAGGTTTGGCAATATCATGTAAAATGGCTGCCCACCTTAACCACAAATCGTCTGTTGCCTCACAGATATTGTCTAATACTTTTAGGGTATGGTAGAAATTGTCTTTGTGCGTTACTCCATTTCTAACTTCAGTACCTTTTAACTCAATGAACTCAGGAAAAATAATTTGTAATAAACCTGCAGCATCTAATAACTTAAATCCATAGGATGGCACTTTTGCCAAGATGATTTTATTTAATTCCTCCGTAACACGTTCCTGCGAAACAATACGGATGCGATCGCTAAAATCTACTAGTGCATTAAAGGTATCTGCGTCAATGTCAAAGCCGAGTTGTGTGGCAAACCGAATGGCACGCATCATGCGCAACGGATCGTCATCAAAGGTAACTTTAGGATCGAGTGGTGTTCGAATGATTTGCCTTTTTAAATCTTTTACGCCATCAAAAGGATCGACCAACTCGCCAAAGCTGCCTTTATTAAGACTGATGGCCAATGCATTAATGGTAAAATCACGCCTTTTTTGATCATCGTCTAATGTACCATTTTCCACAATAGGCTTTCTTGAGTTTCGATTGTAGGATTCTTTGCGCGCACCAACAAATTCCAGCTCCCAATCGGCTGTTCTAACCATTGCCGTACCAAAGTTCTTAAACTTAGCCACCTCCTTAGCGCCCACCTGACGCGCCACTTCTTCCGCAAGTTGAATCCCACTTCCTACGCAAACGACATCAATATCTTTTGAAGGTCTTTTTAATAATAGGTCCCTTACATAACCTCCAACAACATAAGCTGGGCAGCCTAATGTTTCAGCACTTTTCGCAATTGCCTCAAATACAGGATGTTTCAGTTTCTCAGACAGATTCATGCTACTGTTTATCATTCAATGGTTATGGGAAACAAAAAATGAGTGTATTTTTCGTTATTTCCAATAAATTACGCCCTCATTCATAAAGAAGATCGCAAAAATAGCAAAGGAAGTTACGAAATCCGAAAATTTCTTAACACATCTCCTTCCAATTATTGATACAAAGCTATTTATTTGTTGACAAATGCAAGGAAAACCAAGCTGAAGTAATTTGAATCAGGCATTTAAGCTGCCGAAAAACAACAACAAGAATGAAATTTGAAGAATTAGGATTATCAGACAACTTGATGGAGGGCTTACATACGATGGGATTTGAGGAGGCAACCCCTATCCAACAAGAAGCCATCCCCTGCATTTTAGAAGGTCGAGATTTAATTGCTTGTGCCCAAACGGGTACTGGAAAAACCGCGGCCTATTTACTCCCTATTTTAAATAAGTTAGCTGGAAAAACTTCGACTTCCATTGACACCCTCATTATTGCACCTACGCGCGAGTTAGCCATACAAATTGACCAACAAGTGCAAGGATTCTCCTACTTTACGGCCTCAACCTCTGCTCCCGTGTATGGAGGTGGAGATGCGGAATCATTTGGGCGCGAAAAAACAGCGCTGACTAAAGGCGCAGATATCATTATTGGTACGCCTGGGAAATTAATTTCTCACCTCAACTTGGGATATGCCAAACTTGACCAATTAAAGCACCTGATTTTAGATGAAGCCGATCGCATGCTCGACATGGGATTTTTTGAGGATATCATGCGCATTGTCAGTTTTTTACCCAAAGACCGACAAACACTGTTATTTTCAGCCACCATGCCGCCAAAAATTCGTGATCTAGCCAAAAAAACATTAAAAGATCCCAATGAAATCTCTATTGCGATTTCTGAAACTGCGGAAGGTGTTGTTCAAGCTGCATTTTCGCTACATAACGATCAAAAAATTCCTTTGATTCAATATTTATTTAAGGACGATGACATCCCTAAGGCCATTATTTTTGCATCTACCAAAACCAAGGTAAAGGAAATTGCCCGCACGTTACGAAAGAAAAAGCTAAAAGTAGAAGAAATTCATTCAGACCTCGATCAGTCGGCACGACTTGAAGCGCTTAATCTATTTCGTGCTGAGAAAATTAATATTTTGGTAGCTACCGACATCATTTCACGCGGTATTGATATTAAAGATATCGACCTTGTCATCAATTATGATGTACCTGGTGATGGTGAAGATTATGTCCATCGAGTTGGGCGAACTGCTCGTGCAGCATCGTCAGGCGAGGCCATTACGTTTATCAATCCTCGTGATCAATCTAAGTTTCACAAGATTGAGGAGCTCATCAAAAAGGATATCCGCAAAATTCCTATGGAGCTTTTTGGATTTGAAGCAGGTCCTGAATATAAGCCGAATACGGGAAAGAAAAAGCGAACGTATAAGCGCAGGAAAAAGTAAAACGCTCACCTGCTAATTGATTGTTAAAACTGCCTTAGTGAATGCTAAAGCTTTGAAATGACTATTCATGGTTACCCAACAAGAAAAAATTGCCCTTCAGCATGCTAGCAAATCCGTAAATGCTGTCATTAATTTGCCTTCTTCTAAAAGTGAGAGCAATCGCGCACTCATTATTCAGGCACTTGCTGGCAATCAAATCCAACTTGCCAATCTCTCTTCAGCAAGAGATACACAAACCATGATTCGATTATTAAAAGCTGAAGATGAGTTATTAGATGTATTAGATGCTGGAACGACCATGCGTTTTTTAACCGCATATTGTACGGCAAGTAATCGCAAAACGATATTAACGGGCACGGCACGCATGAAGCAACGCCCCATTGGTATTTTAGTAGATGCTTTACGTTCGCTAGGTGGCAAAATTACTTACGAAGAAAACGAGGGCTACCCTCCCGTAAAGATTCATGGTTTTGAACAAAAGGCCAATACGGTTTCCATCAGAGGAGATGTAAGCAGCCAATACATTTCTGCCTTATTGATGATTGCCCCTACACTTAAGAAAGGGCTATTTTTAAAATTGACTGGAGACGTAGGCTCCAAGCCATACATCGAGATGACCTTGAATTTGATGGCTCATTTTGGTGTTCAACATCATTGGGAGGACAACAGCATTCATATAAACCCTACTCCTTATTCTGGTGGAAGCTATCGCATTGAATCGGATTGGTCAGGCGCAAGTTATTGGTATAGCATTGCTGCACTTGCTGAAACAGCCACGATTCAACTCAATGGCCTTCGGGAAAATTCTTGGCAAGGTGACAGTGCCTTGATTCCGATTATGAATCAGTTGGGGGTAAAGACGGAATTTAATGAAACTGGCTTGCAATTGAGTAAGCAAGCGTACCAAAGCACTTTTGAGTATGACTTCACGAACTGTCCAGATTTGGCACAGACTATTGCCGTCATTTGTGCAGCAAAAGGGATTGAAGCCAAGCTCACGGGGCTAAAAAGTTTGCGGATTAAGGAAACAGATCGTATTGCGGCCATTCAAACTGAACTTGCCAAGTTTGATGTGCCGGTAGAAGTGCTTGGAGATGATGCCATTATTGTTCCTCCATCCACACTTCAGTTCCGCGCGCAAGTGATTGATACTTATGAAGATCACCGTATGGCGATGGCCTTTGCTCCGTTGGCTTTACTTGGGAAAATTCACATTCACGAACCTAGCGTAGTTGCCAAGTCTTATCCCTCTTACTGGGACGATTTAGCCATTGCAGGCTTTGAATTAACCTAAAAAGGGTATCATTTATAGTGTTAACGCATACAACACTAGTTGCTAGCGCTATAAATGAGACAAATCAAATTCATGATCTTGGTAAGGCTCTCAACTTTAAATGCATTCTGCTAAATATGGGTAACAGAATGGCAACGTATACAAACATGCCCAAATAAATCATTGTGATGGCAGTTTCTTCTCTTATCCAATCATTCATCATTTTCGCCCAATATAAAAAGACAAAAGAGCTATAAAATTGTACCGTTATGAGCATCAGCGAATAAGCCCGTGTATAACGTTTTAACCGAGTAATGTTTTTCATACCGACTAAGAACCCTATGGCTAGTAATCCAGTAACCAAAACGAAAGAATCGGTTTTACTAAAACCAAACACGATATCCCTTAGCCCTATTCGTAATAAAGCCGTAACCATGCCTACTCCAAAGCACAAAGCGATATTGGCTACGATGGCACTAATAAATGACTTTAAATCGGTTTGCTTACTGATTTGCACTAACATCGCCGCAAAAAAGGCAATGGCAATGAAAACGGATACATGCTCAATGTAATAATTTGCTCGATATAAAGCTTTCGATTTATGTGTTCGAATAGCGGACACGCGCCTTTTTACCCAAGATTTGTTGAGTTTGTGTGCTAAATAAAGCTTATTTTCAAAAGCATGATAAACCTCCTGAGGTTCGCTAAAAGCAAGCTTTTCAGCATCGCTGTATTTCATGAATACTTGAATATAGGCTGTGATTTTTTCATGAGCTTGAGTCTCGTTTCCCATGGCTGATTCAAGCATTGCTTTCCCTTCCATTTGCCCAATCACACCATGTTGCTCTTTATTTCTTCGCGCATCTTGGTCGATCGCAGCTTCCCCAAAAATGGAGGTATTGTAAACTCCCCCAGCCACACACTCAAAAATATCATCCTGATGATCCGTTTTGAAATGCGTCTTTTTGTGCGGGAAATAGATATTTCCTTCATTCAAAATTTTAATGTCCATTAAGAAAGCAGGCCAAGGATGAAAGAGGTCATCAATGGTTTGTTTATTTTCTAATAAATAACGATTGGTTGAAG
>JBMYQA010000273.1:0-8259 GCA_049600855.1 Flammeovirgaceae bacterium
AAAGTCCTTTTTTTGCAGAATAACAAGTATTTTTTACAAAGTGAGAATTGCTGGTTATTCAGGTAAGTATGCTTCTTGTGTCAGGCTTACCAATTTAGGCATTTAGCTCATCAATGACTTGTTTTAGTTGATTCAAATGCTTTCGCCAAACGAATGAATGTAGGTAGAGCATGCCCATAAAAACGATACATATCCCTACTAAAATGAGGACTTTTTGAGGTGTAAAATCAATGATCGAAAAGAAAAAATAAAACAAACAACCATTAAATAATACAGTCGCTAAAAGCGAAGCCCGCGCATAGTTCCGTAATTTATTTAAATAGTTTTCAGAAGAAAGTAGCAGGTTACTTCCTTGAATGGGCTTAAACAAGACAACCAATCCAATAACTTGATTACTTAAAAATGCCAATATGCCAATACCTAAAGCAATATTTGCAGCTAAAGGTTTGAGGTTTCCATCAAAAGCATCCCAATAAATAAGTGCAAAAAAGGAAATGCCAATCAGTTCAAGAATGAGTTTTATTTTAATTCGTTTCATGGTTGGATGTGTATGAAGTTGTGTCATGGATTGAATTTCTGACGAAGATTTTGGTGGAGAAGTATCGCTTTGCCAGCTTGATTTGAAATCATCGAGTTCCATAGCTATTGATTTAAAAGTTTCTTTAATTTTTTCTTGATGCGATTGAGTTTTACACCAATATTGCTTTCCGAAAGTCCTGTAATTTCAGCCATTTCCTGATAACTAAAATCCTCTAAATAAAGTGATACTAAAGCCTTTTCGGTATCCTTGAGTTTTTTAATTGCCCAGAAGAGCAGTGCTTCTTGGTTACTTGTAGTTGGATAGCATTGATTACTCATTTCAGGAATAGCATCTGTAAAAATGACCTGTGCTTTCTTTTTACGAAAAGTGGCTAGTGCTGTATTGAGCGCAATTCGATACATCCAAGAGCTGAATTTTGACTTTTTTTGAAAAGAAGGATAAGATTTCCACAATTGGAATACAATCTCTTGATAAAGATCTTCTTGATCTTCCTTGGTATTGCGATAGAGTAAACAAATTTTGTGAACAATACGCTGGTGCTCATGAATTAATCGGACAAATTCTTCTTGCATATTGTTTTTCCTAGCGTTTTTTAAATTGGAACGTTTGTCCTTGCTTGCTGGCTTTTACACCCATGATGTTACCATCTTTTAGGAGGAATTCTAATTCAATTCCAATTTTTTTACCCAAAAAACGATGCTTTGCCCTTGGATAAAGTTGAAATTTGGGGCTAGGATGCTGGGCATAGCCAGCAGTAACTATTAAACCATAAATAAATACAATAAGGAGAATCTTTTTCATTGTGATGATGGGTTTGATTTCTCCATAAGTTGCATTTGAAAAAGATTACTTACACTTATTAGTAATTTTTTTCAAACAGCCTTTAAAAAAGAAAAGCACCCCCTAAAAGAGCGTGCTTTTCCCTAATCGCTAGTATAGTATATGAAATTATTTTTTTAAGATCATTTTTCCAGTAATTGATTGGTCAGCATAGTTTAGTCGGAAAATATAGATGCCTGCCGTGAGACGTTCGCCGTTAAATGTCAGTTCGTGCATGCCCTGAGTCAGTTCGCCATTTGCTAAGGTAGCTACCTCCTTACCCATGAGGTTGTATACTTTCAAGCTTACTGCACCCGTTGATGGCAACTCGAAAGCGATGGTAGTGCTACGATTGAATGGATTGGGGTAATTACTTACCGTCAAGGCTTTTAAAGGTTCATCAATTTGTAAAGGCGAAGCACCAAAACGTGCGCCCGCATCAGGGTTAGCACTGTGCCAAGTGCCATTATACCAGCCATCTCCACAACGATTCAAATCAGCCGTTTGATTTGCTCCATTATTGCTGAAAATGAGATTCGCACAATTTCCGCCAACAAAGGTATACGCATACCAACCACCACCTACATTGGTCATGGTTTCTCCCGGCCATGAAGTCGTTGCGCCATTATCCGCTGCCCAGAAATAGATGCTTGGATTGCTGTATCCGCTTGGTTTAAAGTACACGGTAAAATCAGAAGAACCACTTCCGCCACCACTGCCCGCGTCTGGATTGCTGTTATGCCAAGTCGTGCCATCGTACCAACCTTCTCCACAACGGTTCAAATCAGCAGATTGATTGGCTCCATTATCACTAAAAATGATGTTCGAACATTCATTGCCACTAATGGTATAGGTATACCAACCATCGCCATCCGCATCAGTCATGCTTTCGCCAGGCCAAGAAGTGCCAGAAGTTGGGTTTCCGTTATTTTCTTGCCAAAAATAAATCGTTGCTACTCCCCAGTTCGATGGTTTTTTAAAATGTACCGTCAAGTCGGAAGTTCCTCCACCTCCATCATTTCCACCTCCATCAGAAGGCTTAGTATCATGCCAAGTAGTACCATCATACCACCCTTCATTACATCGGTTCAAATCATCGGTTTTATTTGCTCCATTGTCACTAAAGATGATGCTTGAGCAATCATTTCCATCAATGGTATAAGAGTACCAACCATCACCATCGGCATCACTCATCGTTTCACCAGGCCAAGAAGTGCCCGAAGTTGGGTTTCCGTTGTTATCTTGCCAGAAGTAAATTGTTGCAGCGCTCCAATTTGAAGGTTTTTTAAAGTGTACGGTTAAGGATTCACCATTATTACCACCTCCGTTATTACCACCGCCATTATTTCCTTGCGTCCACACGGCATAATCATTACCAGAAGCAGCTAAGGTCCATCCTGAACCGCTCGGAGCCCAATTTCCTGGACCAATTTTCATCGCCACCTTGCCATCAATAATGGCTGCATACAAATCTCCCTGAGCCACCTGAATATCGAGTGTACTTTCACTATGAAGGCCATTAGCTTTACGAACAGCAATCAAATCTTTGATGGGATCATGCAAGCCCCAGTCATAAAAGTGATCCCAGAAAACAGTAGGAACACCTGGGTGGGTTAAAATATATGCATAGCCTTGCATTACTTTGTCGCCAGGGAAAGGCCAGTGTGCTTGCGTACTACCCGTATCGTGGTTATCAAGAAAAGTCACGGAATTACCTGGCCACCAGCCAATTACACCTGGAGCTCCGCCATTTCTATTTAAACGCCACAATTCGCCATGTACTGCTTGTTGCAAAATTCCTTTTGTAGTAAAGTCAAAGGCAGCTGAGGTTCCTTGAGTCTGATTAATCCAATCCACGATTTGCTGTCGGTGAGGGTCAGGATTATTGAGGTCTAAGTTATCCCAAAGTTCGCCTACTGAGAAATACGGATTCGTAGCGTTGTTGTAGATGCCATTATAGCTTCCATTATATCCTCTAACGTAGTCGTAGCGCCAGCCATCGAATCCAATGGTGTTTTTTAGCCAATTCATCCATGCAGAAATATCATTTTGAACGGTTTGATTGGTGTGATCAATATCTCGTGCGGGCCCGTAGTTGTCACCGGTATCCCAGTTTCCACAAGGATTTCCTCCATTAGCACCCCATTCGTCATTGGCTACAATTCCCCAGCACCCCCAAGTAGGATTTTGGAAATCAGCCCAATCCGTTACACCTACTCGGTGATTGATAACAATGTCAGCAATCACTTTTACGCCATTATTGTGCAACGCATTAATGCAACTTTGAAGCTCTGCTTGATCGCCATAAGAACTGGTTAAATCATACAACTCACGCGGGAGGTAGCCTTCAACAGAAGCGGCATCGCTTGGTGGGGGCATCCAAATCATGTCAATTTGTGAGGCTTGTAAATCCCCTGCCTTGGATTTGACGATGTCATACCAATTTGCTGTTTTACTAGATTCCCAATTGAATCCTTGAATCATCACATCTGTGTTTTGAGCTTTTAGCCCTACAATTATGAGAAGTGAGAGCAATAGTAGTGTACAAGTTTTTTTCATAATCAATTTAATTTTCCATTGATGAGTAGAAAAGAAAGATTTAGTTGTGAAGAGTAGGAAAAATGTGGCTTTTGTATCTGCAGACGTTTGTTTAGTCGTTTGCAAAACTCATGATACAATGTTCGTGACTTCACTGAGGATAATCGCTCCATTTTATAAATCAGCCTCATTAATATTGTGCCATTTTGGGAAATGGGACTTTTAATGTATTGATAAATAGGATATTACCGATTCAGTTGCAACGAATGGATTTCATAAAGTGGTTCAAAACTAAAGTTCCACTTTTGTGAAAAATAAACTGGTACTCCAGAAATGGCACTTAAAAAAATGGTGTTCTTGGTAAGTAGATACTGTTGATATGTTGACAGGAATATTCTTAGTTTTCATAGGAATAATTTGCGATCAATCGGTTCAGTAAGTTTGTAAATAAGCCCAAAACTTTTGACCTTTGCCAGTCATTTCTTGCGCGTTACTTTAGACTTTTAGCCAATGCATAACCTGACTGAACTCAAAGAAATACTAGCCACTCCCCAACGAATTGTGATTATTCCTCATCGTAAACCAGATGCCGATGCATTAGGGTCTTGTTTAGCTTTATGGCATTTTTTGAAAAAACAAGGTCATGAATGCATTGTGATTTCCCCCACCGATTATCCAAAGTTCCTATTTTGGATGCCTGGTCATGAGGATGTATTGATCTATGAGAATAAAAATGAGTTGAAGTCAGTCGAATACCTTCACGAAGCCAATCTTATTTTTTGCTTAGATTTTTCAGAGCTTTCGAGAGCTGATAAAATGACGCCAGCTTTGCGCATTGCAAGGGAGCGCGGAGATGCAAAGTTTATTTTGATTGATCATCATCGAGGAAAAGAAGATTTTGCTGACTTTGAACTTTGGGATATAGAGGCTGCTGCTACAGCTCAGTTGATTTTTGATTTCATTGAAATGTTAGATGGCAAGGAATTGCTTGATATTGCCATCGCCTCTTGTATTTATGCTGGTTTAGTAACCGATACAGGTTCTTTCAAATATCCAAGTACTTCTGCCAAAACGCATCACATTGCCGCAGAGCTCATCGACTTAGGCTTAAAAACGGAAGCAATTCATCGGGCTATTTTTGATAATAATTCGGTGAATCGGATAAAGTTTTTAGGCTTCGCCTTAAACGAAAGATTGACGATTTTACCAGAATATAGAACAGCATTTTTCGCAATATCTGAAAATGATTTAAAAAACTTTGAGTCACAAACTGGTGATACTGAAGGAATTGTAAACTATGCCCTTTCTATTGAAGGAGTTGTTTTTGCCGCTTTTTTTAGTGCACAAAAACACTATGTGAAAGTTTCGTTTAGGTCTGTAGGTGATTTTGCGGTAAATGAATTTGCATCGCAACATTTTAAAGGCGGAGGACATAAAAATGCTGCGGGAGGCCAGTTAAATACCTCTTTAAAAAAGGCTATCCAAAAGTTTAAAGATTTATTACCTGATTATCAGGAAGCGTTGAACAAGGTGACAGAAATAATGATTTCCTAAATTTTATTTACTTAACATGCGACTGAAATATACGTTTATTGGTGTCTTGTTTTTGGGTTTATTTGCTTGCGAAAACAAGGTGGTGACAACCAAAACTGGTTGTACTTATGAAATTGTAGAAGAAAGCGGAGGAGCTGCAATTCAAGATGGCTCATTTTTACAAGTAGTTACATCTCTTCGTGTTTTTACGGATGAAGAATTAGTACAGAAAATAGATGGTCATAAGCCTGCTGTATCTAAATTGGTTTTTTCAGAAGTAGAAAAGCATCCCGTATTTTCCATCCTTAAAGAGTTGAGTGTGGGCGATAGCGTCAAAATCACGATGCCATATAACGAGGAGCATAAAAACTTTATGCCAGATAATGCGAAAGAAACTACTAGAGTTGAGTATTATGTAAGAGTAGTAAGTGCAGAAGGAGAAGAAGAATACAATACTCGTATGCAAAAGGAACGACAAGAGCAAATTGATAAGGAAGATGGAGAAATTCAGAAGTATTTATCGGACAATGGCTTAGAAGCTGAAAAGACAGAATCAGGTCTGTATTACATTATCACTGAAGAAAAAGGTGGAGAAAGTCCCGAACCAGGTGATAAAGTGAGTGTGCATTATACAGGAACTTTATTGGATGGAAGTAAATTTGATTCTTCAGTAGATCGAGGAACTCCTTTTGAATTTCCTTTGGGACAAAGAAGGGTAATTGCTGGCTGGGATATTGGGATTGATTTATTAGGTAAAGGGGATAAAGCGACTTTACTCATTCCATCTCGCTTAGGTTATGGCCCAAGTAGTCCTAGTCCTAAAATTCCTGCAAATTCAATATTGAAGTTTGACGTTGAACTGGTTGACTTTGAAAAAGCTCCTGAAAAGAATACCTTAAAATAGGAGAATTTGAATACACATTTTTTTAAAGCCATCCATTTGGGTGGCTTTTTTTAGTTAGTTATCAGATTAAGTACTTGATATTAAGTTCTTTATGTTTTGTGCATCCATTTGGTAAAACTTAAGCTGCGATACCAAGTAAAATCCACATCTTCATTGTATATTTGGCGAAATTTTAGCGCTTTTATAAATTGAGTGTCTCAAAATTTAGTTTCTACGAAGATCAAGCTTACCAATAAACTATGTATTACGAAGACAATTCATTATCTAAAGTAGAGGTTCTAGCAAAAAAGAATGAGGAAGCCTTATTGGGTGGGGGAGAAAAGCGAATTGAATCCCAACATAAAAAAGGGAAGTTAACAGCTAGAGAACGCATCGAATTATTACTCGATGAAGGTTCTTTTGAAGAGATTGGAAAGTTTGTGATGCACCGCTGTAAAGATTTTGGCTTAGATCAGCAATACTATTTGGGAGATGGAGTGGTTACAGGGTATGGCACAATCGCTGGTCGATTAGTGTACGTATTCTCTCAAGATTTTACAGTATTTGGTGGGTCATTGTCAGAGGCACATGCCGAAAAAATCTGTAAAATCATGGATTTAGCCATGAAGAATGGCGCACCAGTGATTGGATTAAATGATTCTGGAGGTGCCCGAATTCAAGAAGGAGTAGTTTCTTTAGGTGGCTATGCAGACATCTTCTATCGTAATACCTTAGCTTCAGGAGTTATTCCTCAGTTGTCTGCTGTGATGGGGCCATGTGCAGGTGGAGCAGTATATTCTCCTGCCATTACCGATTTTATCTTTATGGTAGAAAATACTTCTTACATGTTTGTTACTGGGCCTAATGTGGTGAAAACCGTAACGCACGAAGAAGTAACCTCAGAAGAACTAGGAGGGGCAAGTACACACAGCACTAAAAGTGGTGTTACTCATTTTTCATGTGCAAACGAAGTCACTTGTATAAATGATTTAAAGCAACTACTCAGTTACATTCCTCAAAACTGCGAAGAAGAGCCGCCCATGCTTCCTTATGAAAGTAATGGGGATGAGCAGCGCGCTGCCCTTAATGACATTGTGCCTGATAATCCGAATCAGCCTTACGACATGCGTGAGGTTATTGAAGGCACAATTGATGAAGACTCTTTTTTTGAGGTGCATAAAAACTATGCTGAAAATATTGTAGTAGGGTTTGGCAGAATTGGAGGTCGTAGCATTGGTATTATCGGCAACCAACCTGCAGTATTGGCAGGAGTATTAGATATTAACGCAAGTAACAAAGCTGCTCGTTTTGTGCGTTTTTGTGATGCATTTAATGTGCCACTACTTGTTTTTGAAGATGTTCCTGGCTTTTTACCCGGTACCGATCAAGAATGGAATGGCATCATTTCAAATGGCGCCAAGTTATTATATGCGTTCTGTGAGGCAACAGTACCCCGGATTACCGTAATTACCCGAAAAGCCTATGGTGGTGCTTATGATGTGATGAACTCAAAGCATATTGGCGCAGACATGAATTACGCGTGGCCTTCTGCGGAGATTGCAGTAATGGGTGCCAAGGGAGCATCAGAAATTATCTTTAAGAGAGAAATTGCTGCTGCTGAAGACCCTGAAGCTAAACTGCAAGAAAAGGTAGAGGAGTATACCATGAAGTTTGCTAACCCTTATCGTGCTGCACACAGAGGTTACATTGATGAGGTGATTACACCAAGTGACACACGCAAAAAGTTGATTCGTGCCTTTAAAATGCTTGAGAATAAAGTAGACACATTACCTAAGAAAAAGCACGGTAATATTCCTTTGTAGCTACTAAGCTAAAATCAACTTATAAGATAGCAAGTTGAATTATTTTAATCTCGCTTCGTAAAGAGTGATTAAGCAGGTGTTCAAAATTAATGTGGCATTTGTTAATAGCGTGATATGTTACT
>JBMYQA010000274.1:0-8248 GCA_049600855.1 Flammeovirgaceae bacterium
TGAACAGCCCAGCACATTTGAATAAAATTCTGGTTATCAGTAAGATAGATATGCAAGAGTTTTGACTAATTTATTTGTGTACGGTAGTAAAAATATAAAGAAAAAAGGGGACAATCAGGCGTGCCCCCTAAACTTGTTTTCTGGGCTGTATTTACCGTCCCACAAAAAAAATGGCATTTCCCATAACTAATTGTCCGCTGTACCAGAAACCTCTAAACGTGGGCGAATCTGGGAAATACACGACTTCTCCACTCCCCAAACGCTCTACTCCCATCGCAAGCGTTGAAGGCAACTTCTTTTTTAACTTATAGCCCATAAACCCAGCAACATGACTGTCATCTTTATACACCCCCACATTCCAGCCACTCGTAAGGTAAGGGTATAAATTTGAATTTCTTTTAGCCAAATAAAAGTTTTTTGACACGCCAAAAGCTAAAGGGTGGGTTTCATCTAGGTATACTTTGCTAATACTTCCAGCGACATCACTAGACAGTTGCCGCCGATTACGATCTTCATAACTTTTGAGTAAGGCTTCTCCCTGTGGAGTTGCCTCGCTATGTTCTGCATCGTAATCTTGTTTAGCGTCATGCAATTTAGTCCCCTTTAATGAAGTGATTGCACGATCAAGCGCAATCAGGCGGCCACCTTTTCGTACAAAACTTTCGAGTTTTGAATTATACTTATGATATGAGCCAGATGGCAAGACAATGACATCAAACTTTTCTAAACTCACGCCAGACAAGTAATCGGTGTGGAGCACTGTTGCAGGATATTCAATGACTTGCTCAAAATAATGCCATACTTCTCCAAAAGAGGTTGAGCTTACTCCTTGGCCTGCAATTAAGGCTACTTTGGGTTTTCCAATAAAGTTCCAATAACTTGATCCTAGATCTTTACCTTCTTCTACCAAACCTGTTTTACTCGTAATCAACGGCTTTTGGTGTTTATTCGCAATGGCAGTCAAGCGCGAAACAAAATCAGTTTTACGTTTATTATCGGCTTTGGCAATCATTAATGTGCCTCGTTCAAAGGATGCTCCATTTATTTTAAATGGTCGTTCTGCATAACGCACGTTTAGCCCATTGGAAATCAAGTCACCCAAAAATTGCACATCTTTTACATCATTCCATCGTGCAAAAAACACATAGGTAGAATCCGCTTGTTTATTTATGACCTTCTCAAAGCTCACCTCCTTATCCGATACCCCTATTTTAGTTTTCACTCCATAGCTTTCTACGCCATAGATGTAAGGCAAAGCCCATGCGGTCATGTCATACGTCATTGAGTCTGACAATTCAGGATCAGGATCAAAGAGCACGCGAACCATATGGTGTTTAGGTTGGTAGGCACTAACGACAATGTCATTTTCGGCAAGCTTAAAGCTTTTAATGCTTTTATCGAAATAACTATACCCCGACATTTCAGTTTTTCTTTCCATTACTGGATAGCCATAGGCAATTCCTTGTTTATCTAATAATGCTAATACAGCTTGCAAGGTTTTGGTATTGGTTGAACCTTTAATGACGTAGGCAGCATATGCGCCAACAGGATTAGCCATTCCACTTTTGAAGTATTTACGGAACTCATCGAGCAATCGATCTTTATGTGTATAAGTCAGTTCAATGGTAGAAAGGCTAGCAGTATAATGATGTATTAAGCGATCGTGAAGGGTCAATGTATCCCCTATACTTGTTTTGATGGCTAACCCACCAGCGCCAGAGCCGCCTTGTTCATAGGTGAATCCAATTGCCCCATTAAACGTTGGCCACGTATCTCCATAACTTGGATAGAGCAAATCAAAAGTTTCGTTAGTAAAATATAACCAGCCCTCCTGATCAAAATATTTTGCATGATTTTTCCCCGACAACCGATGAAACTCTCGCTGCCAAGATGTGATGGTCTGGTGAAATGGCGCTGCTGAAGGCCCAAAAAAGTACGGATTGTTTGGACCCATTTCGTGTAAATCTACATGAACTTGTGGCATCCATTGCTGATACAATTTTGTACGAAACTGGCTTTCGATTTGCGTTTGCCAAGCCCAATCTCTGTTGAGGTCAAAACAATAATGGTTTGGTCGTCCATTCGGCCAAGGCTCTCGATGATCCCAAGAATCGTAATTGGCATTGGCTTTACGGTTCATCTTCTGATTGTACCAATTGGCATACCGATCGCGCCCATCAGGGTTTTCACAGGGATCAATGACCACTACCACTTGATCTAGCCATGTGGCTCCATTGGGCACTTTATCACTCACTAAGTCATATAATACCTTTATGGCAGCCTCCATGCCCGCTGCTTCGTTGCCGTGTATATTATAACTCAACCACACAATGGGTAACTGTTCTCCTTGTATCGCTCCTTCTGCTAAACCTGCTGCAATCAAATTATTTTGGCGAATTTCATCTAAACGATCTAGGTTTTTCTTGCTAGAAATAAATGCCGCAATGAGTTTTCTCCGCTCATACGTTTTGCCATAGGTTTCTAACTTGACCATATCCGACTTTTCGGCAACATGCTCAAAATAATCCAACATGTCATGATGATAGGTAAACGCAGTCCCCAATTCATAGCCTAGAAAATCGCTAGGAGATTGTAGCGACTGAGCTCCTGCTAAGAACCCCAAAAACCAAAAGTAAAACGTCAATACTTGTTTTTTATGCATAGCTAGCGAGTTAGTAAAACAGTTTTCTCCAAACTGCTCAATTGGTAGAGTTTAAATTATGAGTAGGGCGGTTAAGGTAAGTTTCCCAATTGAAATTGGCAAATGGTAATTCGATTTAAGATTTTTTAAAGGGAAGATTGGTACGCGCCGAGAACTTTCTTTGCACTAAACTCCTTATGGAGTTAATCTGGTGAGTAAAACATATACTCACCTATCCATTGCAACCATCTGTTTTACTAAGCTTGTATCATTATGTTCAAAAACGTGCTCGCTCTTTTAGGACTTGTATTTATTCTGGCGGTTATTACCCAAGCCGTCTGGTCTCCTGAACGCTCAGCTTCTGTCTCCACTACTCAACACCAATCAGATAATCCGATTGAGCTCGGAAAAGTAAATTGGATCAGGGATTATGATGAAGGAAAAAAGCAAAGTGCTGCTACCAATAAACCCATTTTCTTGCTTTTTCAGGAAGTTCCCGGCTGCATGACTTGTAAAGATTATGGCGCTGATGTATTGAGTCATCCGCTTGTGGTGGAAGCGATCGAAAGTGCTTTTGTACCCGTAGCCATCTACAATAATTTAGGCGGAAAAGACCGATCCGTATTGCAATCTTTTCGTGAGCCATCTTGGAACAACCCTGTGGTACGCTTTGTTGATAGTCAGAATAAGGATTTAGTGCCTCGCCTTTCGGGAGATTATACCGTAGCAGGTTTAGTGAAAGAAATGGTGAATACTCTGGAACAAGCAAACAAAACCGTTCCGACTTATCTCAGCTTACTCCATGAAGAGCTCCAAGCTAATCGAAGAGGTACTGAAACCGCGACATTTTCCATGCATTGCTTCTGGACGGGTGAATCTCGTTTAGGGAGTTTAGCTGGTGTGGTCAAAACGGAGGCTGGATTCATGAATGGTCAGGAAGTCGTGCAGCTCGCATACGATCCGAATCAAATTTCATTTGTGGAGTTGACAACAGCAGCTTCGAAGTCCAAATGTGCCCGTATGGTATTCACTGATTCGAAGGAAAAACAACAAGAAGCCGCTCAAATTGTGGGAACCACTCGCGTGGCAAAACGCGGAACTTTCCGTAAAGATCGGGAACCCAAATATCACTTAGGCCGCACAACTTGGCGGTTTGTACCAATGACTGAGTTGCAGAAAATTCGGGTAAATACAGCACTTTCCCAACGGCAATCTCCTTGGCAATACTTGAGTGCCCGCCAAGTCGCCTTGCACAAATACATTGATAAACATCCGAATAAAGGTTGGAAAAATGTGATTGAATCCAACGCATTCTTTGCAGATTGGCGGCACGCTTTTGAGCTAGCGGATAATGGTTAAGAAATTTTCTTTTTAATGATAAATCCGCCTACCCCAATAATCAGTATCAACAGGGCAATCGGCCATAGCCAATTGCCTGCTTGCTGAATGGCCGTATCTTTTCCAACAAGAACAAACGCTCCCCAATAAACTGGATGTGTTAAGTTAGGTTGAGCCTCATTCAAATAAGCAAGCTTTGCCCGACGTAATGCATCCGACTTTGTCTTACCTGCTGCAATGCCTTGATAAAAAAATTTCATCAACTGCGAGGTAGCTTGATCATCAACCGACCAATGCGACATGACTACATTGGGGCAACCTGCATAGGCAAAGGCACGGCCTAAACTGGCAATGCCTTCTCCTCGAATGTACTTCCCAAAACCTGTTTCACAAGCACTTAACACCACTAAGTCTGCCTTAATTTGCATGCCATACAGCTCATAAAGATTCAAATAACCATCGTTAAGTGTATCTGCTTTCGTATCGAACACCAATTTAGAGTGCATGGGATTTTGATCATCCACGAGCGCATGCATGGCCAAATGCAAAATTTGATAATTCGCAGCTTCTTTTTTGAACTGGGTTTCGGAGGCAGCCGTAGACAGGTACATGGTGGTTGGTAAATGCTGTTGGATTTGCTCTGCTTCCTTGGTATTCCAAACCAATGGTGTTAACTGTCCACGGAATTTCCGAACGCCTTCGGGCAATTCCTCATCAGACACGATTTCCCCATAGGAAGGCGCAAAAGCTAATACTCCTTTTACTTCGGCACTCCCAAATGGATTGTTAAAATCCGATTCAAATGAATTGGAATACGCATAACTGATTTGAAATTGATTGAGTAAATAGGGTAAATTCCGATAATCGAGTTGGGAACTGCTTGGCTTTTGGGTCACTAACAACTCAAAAGGGAGGTAACTTAATTCAGCATCGGGAATAATGGTTAGTTTACTAATAGTTTTGGGAAGTTGATCGTGTATTGGCTTAAATATTTGCTCATATAACGCATAAGCAGCAGTTGTATACGCTTGGTAAGCTTTACTTGGATCACGCCTTACTAAATCTGGGTTAAAACACGCTCTAAACTTTTGAATTTGATTAATAATTGCTGAGTCAAACTCAAATTGATAGGGAAAAATGGCATCTTTACTAATTACAAAGCAGTAAACCATTGATTGTTGATTGCTTTTTTTCAATCGTCCGACAAAGTAGTGAATACTCGCTTCGTTTTTTTCTAACTGCTCTTGAACCTTAGCAATATTAGGTTGAATGGCTTGATATTTTAATTGATGATAATCAGGATATTGAGTGGCTAATTTCTTTTTAAACTCACTTAGTGCAGCCTCTGCTTCAAACCTTTCATTGCTAAGCTGTTTTAATCGTTTCCCTTTCTGACGATCCTTTGCATCATTAATCTTAACTGTTAATGCATCTATTTTTGCTTTTAATGCATACTCTTGATCGATAATACTGTCGGGTAAACCTAAAGTATTTTTTGTCATGATTGTAATTAATGCATCTTTCAACAATTGTGACTTACTGCGTTCAGAAAACTCCCATGCTTTTTTAAGGTAATTTTCTTTTTGAGTTTGTTGATAAATCGCTAAACAATCACGAATAGCTGTCTCAAAAAAAGACCAAAATCTAATTGCTTGCTTTGATTTGGCACCTCGCCCTTCATAATCTGTACGCAATTCTTCCATCACTTGAAAACATAATGTGTAGGTCTCTATGCCTTTATCGTAAAGTGTAGGGTCATTATTTTTAAGACCAAGTCCAACCAATGCTCTTGCCTTATAGAAAAAAGCATCTTTTGTATGATTTCTATTAATAAGCGTTTCAAGGTCTGGATTGGTTAAAACATCTTGATCTTCATAAAATGGTATGTGATGGATAATAGATTGCTGCGCGTGATCTAATGCAAGTTGATATTTTTTTTGGTTACAATATAGCTTAGCAAGCCTTTCGTAAGCAATGCCATAATATTGGTTGGTATTATATCTACTTTTCACTAGTGTTTCAAGACTTTTTAAGGCATAGTATTCAGCGGAATCTTCTTGTTCAAGTACGTCGTAAAAGTTACTCAGTAAGCCAAATCTACAATACAAACTTGCTTGTGCTTGATGATTTACTTGTATGGCTTTCTCTATCTCTCCTTGACTGAAATAAATGCCGGAGAGGTCAGTTAAAACAATATCTCGTTTAAAGCCCACATCTGGATCATCTGTCATGGTAGATAAGATATTCAATGCCTGATGCCCCGATTCAATGGCTTTATCATACTCATTGATGCCTCCATAAAACCGTAGATACTCATGTGCAATTTCATAATTTTGACCTCTACTTCTATTTGATGTCATATCAACAAATTTATCCATGTATTTAATTGCTGACTGCGCATCTCCAAGCTCATTTTGTTTAATTGCTAGATCAAAGTAAACATTAGGATTTACATAACTACCCATATTTCGCCATACTGAGAGTGCCCTTTCGTAATTTTTTATCGAATAGTTTATATACTCTTTTCTATTATAGGCCAAGCCGAAATAATTATATGCATTACCAATTTCACGATGTCGTTTTTCAGGGAAATGTGGAAGTACTAGTGCTAAGGATTCATTTACCAAATCAATAATCTCGTCATACCGCTCTTGAAAAAAATAAGCATAACACACATTATTGGTTTGTTCTAAATAGAGCCCCCAAAGTTCGTATTTCTTATACAATTCAGCCGCCTCAACTAATACGATTTGGGCACTATCGTAATCAGGGACAGATAATAATCGTTCGCCTTCTTTGGCAAGTTTACGAGCTGCTAGTGTATCTTCTATGGTAAATTGCGCATTTACATGTATCGCTTTAAAACTTAGCAGAAATAGTAAAAGGATGATTGGTAATTGTGTATGAAGCTGCATGATTGAATCAGTTAATTAGCAAGAAATATAACTAATTATTCACACTCTATTGCACTAAGCTCGACTATAAATACAAATAATACTCCTTCAACAGTTCTACAAACTGTTTGGTATACACATTGGGGGCTTCACGAATAATGAATGGGGTTGAGTTTACTTGTTCTGTCCGTGCTTTCCCATAAACCGCCACTACACGAATGACCGAACTATCTTTCCAATTTTGAATGCACAACTCGTGTTGGCAATACAGGCCTGCTTGACTAGCAATTTTCCGAAATAAGGGTTCTTGTTCTGCTGGAAGGATGAGGTAAAAACGCCCTTGATCACTTAATCCATCAGCTACACACTGAGCTAATTCCTCATAACTCAGTGTTTCGGTATGCCGAGCTTGGCTTTTTAGTTTTTCTTGATTTTTAAGGTGATTTGGAAAATACGGCGGATTAGAAATGATGAGCTGATAAGGTGCTTTCGAGTTAGTAACAAATGTTTGAATTGCCATTTGATGCACCTGAAGCCGATCTGCCCAAGGACTTTCCTTAAAATTATTGGCACATTGCAAAGCTGCTTGTTCATCCAACTCAACACTATCAATCGAAGCTTCAAATGCTTGGGCAAGCATCAGACTTAGTAATCCTGTACCACTTCCAATATCTAAGATGCGTTGGGGAACAAGCTCACACAAAGCAGTATATGCACCTAGAATACAAGCATCTGTAGTGACTTTCATCGCACACTGATCCTGATTAATTCTAAACTGCTTAAATTGAAAATAGCTATTTGCCATAACAGCAAAAGTGCTGAAAAGTTTCAGCATAAACTATTTAGTAATCCACCAATTGTAATTTCGCTTGTTCTGCTTTGAATTTCTCCCAAACGGTGTCGACAGAATATTTGCCGCTGCCATTAAAAAATACCGTTAAATACCCAATCAAATAAAGTGAAGCTAATTCCATGTCTCCCCAATTTCCAAGATGTACATAAAAAATAGCGACCAACATGGTCATGATCAACGGGATGGAAACCAATTTTGTTTTAAAGCCAATCATGAGCATAAAAGCACAAACTACTTCAGCAATTACAGCAAGAAATAGGGAAAAAGTAGGATTCATTCCTAAAATGGCAGGAAAGGTAATTTCTTCTCGACTGAGCAGGAGGCTTAATTTGTCAAATCCATGAGGAAGCATGAGTGCCCCCATGCCAATGCGCAATAGGGCAAGACCAAATTCCTTTTTCATAGTCATTTTGTTGTTTATACTAAAATAGATCAAATATTAAGCCTTTAATGATGAAAGCTCATAGTAAGCATGTAAGCAGAATGAATACGGCATTTTTACTGATTCTTTTTAAGCTAAAA
>JBMYQA010000275.1:0-8230 GCA_049600855.1 Flammeovirgaceae bacterium
GAATAAGGAGCTAAATGAAATTGGCAAGCTGCATCGGCATATTTCATGTACGCATCGTTTTCTCGAATCGTTTCTCGATAATATGCTTCCATATTAATGGCAGTCTGCGGATAGTTTTTTGAGATATTTTTGATGACTTTTTTCCAGAGTTTCTTTGCCGAAATTTCTTTTCGAGGTTCAATTACTACTTCACTGAGTAAAGTCGTACTCTCCTCCAACTTGACAATGAAATTCGATTGATTTGTAATCCGATTAATTTGAAAAGATTGCTTTTTATACCCAAGGTAAAAAAAGTCGAGTTGCTTCTCCGCGTATTTTTCAGGGATGAACAAGCTATAGCTGCCTGTATGATCTGTGACTGTGCCAATAGGTATCCCCTGAATTTGCACATAGGCATATGGTAACGGAGAGTTATCTTTAGCACTGAGCACTTTACCCGAAAGATGAATCTGCTCAGATTGTGCGAATGTGTGGTTTAGGTTGAACAAGATGATTAAGCATATGAGCCCAAAATAAGGTTGTACATTCATAGTTGATTAATTTTCATGTTAGGTGATTGAGTTGGCATAAGCGCCTGTTTGTGCTACAAGTCGTAATTGGCTGACTGACCTGAGTATAAATTTCTCATTTAATGCTTTTCAAACCTAATTATTTTACCTCCAACGCTCAATTGACACTCGTTGGATCGCCAAATACTTCGGTGAATGAAGACCACTCTAAGGCAATACGCGATCGTCTTTCTTTTTGTAACAACAAGAAGAGAGGGGAATGTTTAAAAAGTGTTAAAGGGAATTGGTTGATGGCCGCTGGTTTAACCATTAGATGAGGTTAGGCACGGTTAACTTAAAGGTAGTACCCACCCGTGTTTTTGATGATACATCTATGGTTCCTTTGAGTTTTTCCAATGCTTCAGATACAATGTATAAGCCAAGTCCCGAACCATCACCATCATTAGATTCACGGAAAAACATTTCAAATATTTTAGGCAGATTTTCTTCAGCGATGCCTATGCCATTATCAGTCACTTGTATGTAGACTTCTTTTGCTCCAATCTCTACACAAACCTTAATAAATGGGTCTGGCTTTCTCGTATCTGAATAATTAATGGCATTCGAGATTAAGTTTTTCAAAATGGCCTCTAATCTATTTCTATCTGTGCAAAAGGCTCCATTTCGTTTAATCTCAAACTGTTTATTGATCTTTTCGGAATTATTGAGGTAAAACAAGTCATCAAAGATGCCCTGCACAAATTGGCGGATGTCAATTGGCTCCGACTTTACCTCTAATCGGGAATTTCTCGAATAATAGACAATTTCTCGAATAAAATTCTTCAATTTATGAACGCTACGCTCCATTAAATCGAGGTAGTGCGCACGTTTAGTTTCATCGTCCTCATCTCGATAAATATTGATTAAGCCTGCAATAGACGACAAAGGAGCTTTTAAATCGTGGGATGCTGTGTATACAAACTTATCGAGTTCTTTATTGATGCGCATCAACTCCGCGTTAGAGTACTCTAATTGTTCTTGCGCATCTTTTAGTTTTGTAATGTCGCGTACGGCACCATCAAAAAATAAGTTACCATCTTCATCGATCGTTCTGGTACTATTGAGTAATCCTAAAAAGGTTTCCCCATTCTTTCTCCGAAACAGTACCTCCACATTTTCCACTGCTCCATCTTCCATTTCCTGATGCATCAAAGCCTTACGGTCATCAGGATTAGCATACAACTGCCTCGGATCAATTAAGAATACTTCTGCTTTTGAGTTATAACCAAACATTTCAACAAATGCCTGATTAATGTAAATCAACCCTTGATCGACGGAACTTCTAAAAATGGCCTCATTGATATTTCGGTTTATAGACGAAAGTAATTGCTGATTTCTTCTCATTTTAGATTCAGCAATTTTTCTACGCGTAACATCCCGAACAAACACGGACAAGCCTACAATATTTTGTTGTTCGTCGTACATTGGATTTAACCTCACTTCTGCAAAGGTCTTATTTGCCCCTGTACCATAAATGTGATCAATCGTAAATTGTTCGCCGCGTAATGCCCTTTCCAAATCTTTCTTAATGGTGGTAGCATCGGGATGCCCCATATCTATGTAATGCAGAATACTTTTCCCCAGTTCAATATCCTTATTGTAGGTTTCTTTCATGTACGCTACATGCTTTTGATTAAATGCCGTGTAGCGTAACGAAAGGTCTAGGGCAAAAACGATATCTTCTGTACTTTCTAATATGCTTTTAAACTGGGTGTGAAGTTTTCTTTTGGCAAGCTCAATGCGCTTTTTCTCGGTGATATCTTCCGCAATACCTAATACTCGCTTTAACTCGGTATCGTCGCGCATGGGAAAGGTTCTGGCTAATAGCCAACGCACTTGTCCATCGGGGCGAATAATTCTGAATTCATCGCGAAAAGCTCCTCGTAGCAGGTAATCTTCGGAGTTTAAGGCTTTTTTTACCCGTTCATAGTCGTTAGGATGTATCCACTCTACAAAGGATGACTGGTCTTTGTATAATATTGAACGAGGTCTTCCAAAAATATCTTCGTAGGCAGGGTTAACATAAGTTACCCGCTCCTTATTCCAAATCCAAAAAATAACATCAGAGCCTTCTACCAATTGCTTAAATTGTCCGCCACTTTCTTCCAAGGCTTGCTCTTCTAGTATTTGAGTGGTGATATTTCTACTAAATACCGTGATGCCTTCAACCATTCCATTGGTGATGACGGGAAACATGTTGATGCTAATCAAATATTGACTACCTCCAACAACATACTTATCTGTAAAATGCTTTGCTTTCTGATGGGTGAGTACTTCGTTATAGCGAACACGCCATTTCTCAATTTCCGAATTATCTATAGTATAGGGCAAGTCCATTAAACTATCGCCAGGATTAGCTTCAAGGCCATAAATTTCCCTAAACCAATGCGAAAACGCTTGGTTAAACTGGAGTAACTCATAGTTCGTATTCAGCATCCAAATCACCGAGTCATTATTATCTAATATCGTTTTTAGATGCTTTGAGTCCATTCCATTTTGTTCAAATCCTTTTTGGTAAGTTGCAAGCAAGGCTTTCTAAATCTAAAAGTAAATACAAATCAACACACTATTTCCACACAAATTTGAAACGAAGCTCTAAACGGAAATCCCACAAATTTAATAATAGAATGCATCGATTCAGCACACTGTTTTTTCAGGTCATGCAATTTCTTTCTGGGTTTTACTATGGATTTTGCTAGAAAATACAAGTTCACTCACCCAGCAGATGTTTAATTTAATACGTTAACTTAATGTAAATAGTTTTTGCAAAGTCTGTAATATCATATATTAAACCCCTGACTATCAATAACAAACAATATGTTAACCTGCATTTCTAAAATCTTTTTTATTGATTTTCAGGCTTACTTTTTTGCTTTTATGGAGCTTATCTTTGTAGTGTAATTAAATCAGAAAAGTCGAAGAATTATACTTTTCAATTGCTTATCACTCAAAATAATTATACGATGAATACCCAAACAATCTCAAAAAATACAGCAGCTTGGCGATTTAAAGCCTGGGTTTCTTTTTTACTGGCTTTTGGCATGACCATCGGAGGCATAATTTGCCTTCCAGCCCCAAGCGCTTGGGCACAAGCATTTATACTGATGGGTTTGCTATTCACCGTAAACTCATCATTTTCACTCGCTAAAACCATTAGAGACGATCATGAGGCAGACAAACTCATTAATCGCGTAACCGAAGCAAAAACGGCAAAAATTCTACGTGAATATGAAGACTAAACCCAGCTAATCGCTAAAGTACATCAGCCACTTATTAATACCTGAACAGTCGATCATCTTTTTAACTTTTTAATGCCGGAAAGAATGAAAAATCACTTGTTAATATGGGCGTTATTTGCCCTACTCGGAATATACCTCAGTTCTTGCGCTCACTACGCTTCTCCTGTTCCTTTAGAAAAAGAGGGCAGGTTACTCGAAAAAGGATTGCAAGGGACTTGGAAGTTGATGGATGATGAAATCGAAAGCTCGAATGAATCGTTTATGGTCCATCTTTATGCTCAAATGGATGAACAAGGGTATAACGGAGATTTGGTTTACACGGGTTTAGATCAGAACAATCGTCCTACAAAGGAATATCATAAGCTAAAAGTTTTTATTACCACCGTAAACAGAGAAATGATTGTCAACATTGGCTTCAATGTCAATGATCCTGATGGAGAGTATTTGTTTGCGAAATATGTGTGGAACCCAAACAAGCTCACACTCTTTTACGTTAACGAAGCTCCTTTTAAAAATGCCACAGGGCAAATCGAAAAATACAAAAGCTCTAAACGTCTTAAAAAACGGTTTGAAGCGTTAATGAACCACAAAGACTTTTTTGAAATGGAAGAACCTTTGGTTTTCCAAAAAGTAGATTAAACAACGAACTTGTCTAACAACAAACTTCATTACAAAAGCACAAAAACGGCAAAACAACACCACTTCAAATACAAGCGCCATTAACAAAAACCACCATCTATTTTCCGTCTGTACTTACATACTGTGTTCAAACAAAAGCCACAATTTTTCTATCAAAACAACCACAAAATCACCGTGAATACATTCAAATGGAGAAACGCATTTTTATACGAGTTTATCAGGTGACACTCAGCTTAGTATTCGGCTACTTTCTATGTGCCAGCATGCTTTTCAGCAAGCTAACCTGGGGGATGAAGCCAATAGTTTGGCCTAGCAATTGGGATTTTTATTTGCCTTTAAGTGTATACTTGTTGGTTTTAATCACATGGTGGGCAAAAAAAGAATCATCTGTAGTAATTTCTCTATTAAGTGCTTTATTATCTGTTTTTTGTTGGGGATCTTTAATGTATGATTTATCACATCAGGCGATTCAATTGCTAACATTTGATTAATATCAATGACAAATCTTCCTAAACATATCATACTGAGTCGAAAAGGCTTTGATTCTTCGGCAGGAGGCTACCCAAATTGGTTGTACAATGGGAAATTATACCCAATCCCCATACCACAAGCATATTCTGGAATTACCTATAAAGAGTTACAATTTGACCAATCACACAATTATTACAAGGTGATGAGCGATTTAGGGATTACCCAGTTTTCGGAGGCACACCTAGATCCAGATATCCATCCAACCCAATTACCAAACCGAACAAGAGATTGGCGCCCCATCTTTGGTCAGCATGGGGCTGCCTTATCTCACCTCAACCAACGAGAGGTAAGTATTGGCGACCTATTCTTATTCTTTGGATGGTTTAAAGAATTGGAGCAAAAGAATGGCAAATTCCAATACAAAAAAGGCGCTCCCGATTTACACCTCATCTGGGGTTACCTGGAAATTGGTGAAATCATTGACCTGAGTCGAACATCACCTCCCAGCTGGATGGATTATCATGCGCATTGCGTTTTCAAAGAAGACTATCAAAGCGGGCAATTAAACAGTGTTTTCATTGCTAAAGAACGTGCTACGGTATTTGATGCTGCATTAGGCGCTTCAATGCTAGCCTATAATGACCAATTGGTGCTTACTGAACGACAAGGCAATAAAAATCGAGGATTATGGCGGCTACCATCCTGCTTTTTTGATCAGAACCAAAAATGCTTGCTTTCTTACCATGAAAAACGTTTTGGAACACCTAAAAAGAGGGGTTGGTTGAATCTGGCTTCGGCTAATCGAGGTCAAGAATTTGTATTAGATACGAGTTTGTTGAATAAATCAGGACGTAATAACTTGAGAAACTGGCTTAGTACGCTGATCAACGGCTAGTTATTTTCTTTGTTTTTTACCTATTATACTGATCGCATTAAGTGCTTGGACAGAATTAATGATAGTTTTTATTTCGAAATATTTTTTGCTTCAGCAAGGCAAAAAATAAAGTCCTAGCAGCGGGGCTGCTCCAGCGCTAAGGCAATATTTTTTAACGAAGCTATAGAGGTTGTCTAAAGTTTATACTTCTAGTTTAAATTTTAGACAACCTCATAGCTAACAAGATAAAGAAATAATCTATAATTAATTTTGGCTAAGCACTTAACCATACTTTGAGCTTATGGACGATAAATTTAAAAAGTTGAAAGTGAGTCGCAGTTTGCTCTATTTTCTTTCACAAAAAGGAGAATTAGAGGAAGACATGCTAGACGATGCCTTTCACGAATCGGGGATTTACCCAACACAACAAGAAACCACACGTTTTTTAGACCGATTTATACTTGGAACGGGGGCCATCTTTTTTGTGTGCGGAATCGTATTCTTTTTGGCCTATAATTGGGCTGATTTGCACAAATTCATGAAGCTGGGCTTAGTCATTGGACTATTAACTGCCAGTGGCATCTATACCTTTTTACAAGATGAAAAAAGTTACACGCGCAAAATTGGCTTAGTTGTACTCTGTGGGCTTACTGGAGCTTTGTTTGCTGTATTTGGGCAAATCTACCAAACAGGAGCCAATGCGTATGATTTCTTTTTTGGATGGACGATTATGATTACCGCTTGGGTTGTCATTAGCCGCTTTCCTGCACTATGGTTGTTTTATGTCGTACTCATCAACGTGACTGTAATACTGTATGCTGGTCAAGTGCATCGGGCTTGGGGGACGGTATTGGTTTATGAAATCTTATTTGCTGTAAACACCTTAGTCTGGCTTGCTTGGGAATTAGCAACCAAACGCTTAAAACATTTCTACCAAAACCGCTTTTTCCCAAGAATTGTTGGAGCCGCAGCATTAACCTATTCCACGCTAGCTGTGCTCAATGTCATCTTCCATAACGGCTATTTTTATCAGTTACCCGAATGGCATAAACCCATGGCTTGGATAACGTGGCTCATCGCTAGTGTATTGGTCTTCATCATTTACCGAAATACCATTAAGGATTTATTCTTTTTAGCGGGCATTGTACTCAGTGCCATGGTACTGTTCTGTTCGATTTTTATCGAAATTGACTTTGGTGCAGAGCTTACCTTCTTCTTTTTAGGAATTTGTGTAGTTGGGGTTACCTTTCTGACAGTCACCCTACTCATTAAACTCAATAAAAAATGGAAACAGGAAAATCTTCTTTCAGAAAACAGCTAAAACTCGGAAGCTTGCTAGAACAATGGGAGGAGAGCCATCCGAATAGTTTGCCTTATGGAGACAAGCAATTTCAACAAGAACTTGCTGAAAAAGAACTTTCTACTTCAGGCATCACTATACAAGTTTTTACAGCCATTGGGTCATGGATTGCCGCATTAATGTTCATTGCTTTTTTGGCCTTAGCCAGAATCATTGATTCAGAAGAAGCAGCTTTAGTTGCAGGTATCGTATTTACTTTAGGTTATTTGATTGTTTCCTTTGCTGGAAAAATTAAGCCTGCGTTTGAAGCATTTACACTTGCCATTGGCATGATCGGTCAGTGTTTGCTGGGAATTGGACTTTCTCAAGTAATTGGGGTAAATAGTATCACGTTTTATGTGCTTTGTATACTCATTGAAGCGCTCATTCTCTTAATTAGTTTTAGCGCCATCCAACGATTTATTTCTACCATACTCATCTTCTTAAGCTTTTTGGGGCTCTTTTATGAGTTCAAAATTTATGAAGCTTGCCACTTAATCGTTGGCCTATTAAGCTTTGTACTGGCTTACTTTTGGATGAACGAACCAAAAGTATTGGCTCAGGATAAACGATTAGCCAATTTTATGAATCCCGTTGGTTTAGGTTTAGCCGTGTCTATCATTACCTTATTATTGTTTTCAATCAATAAAGAATGGTATCGAGATTACATTAACTATTGGTGGGTATCAGGCATTATGATGGTACTATCGGTGATGTATGTAGTGCATGCGATGCTCAAAAGTTACCGAGCTACTGAGCATCAATGGTTGGCATTCGCAGGTATTGCCTTGATGCTAGGTCCAACCATATTTTCGCCCGGTATAGCCGCTGCAATTTTTATTTTGTTATTAGGATTTTACCGGGGACACTACATCTTAAGTGGATTAGGCGTACTTTCCTTAATCCTGTTTACTACGATGTTTTATTACAACTTACAGCTTACGCTATTACACAAATCCATCTTGCTACTTGTTGTAGGTGCGGTTTTCCTCTTAGTGAGATTAGGATTGAATAAGCTGATTGTCAAACAAGAGGCGTTAAACCGACAATTTGGAACGGAAGAAAACCGAAGAAATCATGAAACAGACTAAAATCATTTTATTGCTGAATTTACTGCTGC
>JBMYQA010000276.1:0-8181 GCA_049600855.1 Flammeovirgaceae bacterium
TTTTAACCAAGCAGAAAATAATTTGTTTTCTTTTAGTTTCTTTAGGTTAATAAAAGCCTCGATAAATGCTTCTTGAAGTACATCTTTTGCATCCTCGTCATTTCCCATCATTCTTCTGCAAATGTTGTACATTGCTCCTACATAGAGTTTATATAACTCATTCTGTGCTTGCCGGTCTCCTTGCTGACTCCGATCGATCAGGTACTCGCGAATACTATGGTTTTCGGCTTCCAATCGTTTGTTTGGTTTGGTGTTTAGGTCCGGGCGCTTCACAATGTACAAATTATTCTTCCTTTCTGGAAGCTGTACTGCTGCTGGCTGGGTGATTTTTACTACTTGCAAAGCTTTAGGAAATTAAAGTGAAGTTTCTTGTAACTACTTCAATGACAAAGCAAGGAGTAAGGGGTTGCCATCGTTGAGGATTTTTTTGAAAAAAGAATATTTAGACTGTTGGTTAGTTGTAGAAAATGCCATTTTTAAGGTTAAAGAACGACTAAAACGGCATCTTTATCAGTCAAATAAAGTGCCCATCGTAGTTGGAGGCACAATTCCTAAATGCTTGTAGGCCTTTAAAGTGGCCTCTCGACCTCTGGAAGTCCGTTTGATAAACCCTTCTTTAATCAAAAAGGGTTCATACACTTCTTCAATGGTTTCCCCTTCTTCTCCACAAGCTGTGGCAATGGTGGTAATTCCTACGGGGCCTCCTTTAAATTTATCAATAATGGTATGGAGAATGCGATTATCCATTTCATCCAATCCATTTTGATCCACATTCAGGGCTTCTAGTGCTATTTTGGCAATTTCGATGGTAATGGTGCCATCTCCTTTAATTTGGGCAAAGTCACGAGTTCGCCTTAATAAGTTGTTGGAAATCCGAGGGGTTCCACGGCTCCTTCGGGCAATTTCAATAGCAGCTTCATGATCGATAGGCGTATTAAGTAAGTTGGAAGAACGTTCCACGATTTTGGTCAATAAGGCCGCATCGTAATATTGCAAACGCGCATTAATCCCAAAGCGGGCACGAAGTGGCGAAGTGAGCAAGCCTGATCGCGTTGTTGCGCCAATGAGGGTAAATGGATTCAAGGAAATTTGGATGGTGCGCGCATTAGGACCAGAATCCAACATGATGTCTATGCGATAATCTTCCATGGCAGAGTATAAGTACTCTTCTACGATGGGGTTTAATCGGTGAATTTCATCAATAAATAACACATCATTTTCCTCCAAATTGGTAAGCAAACCTGCCAAATCGCTGGGTTTGTCTAATACTGGTCCAGAAGTCATTTTGATATCGGCTTCTAATTCATGGGCAATGATGTGGGAAAGGGTCGTTTTTCCAAGTCCAGGAGGGCCATGCAATAAGACATGATCTAATGACTCTTCGCGTTGCTTTGCCGCGCCAACAAATATTTTTAGGTTTTCCACAATCTTATCCTGACCAGTAAAATCATCAAAAGACAGTGGTCGTAGTGATTTTTCTACCTCTTTTTCCTCATCAGAAAAGTGGTTGTTATCAGATTTTAGGTAATCTTCTCGCATGAATTTGAATCAACTGCTTAATCTATACACAATCGTTTATGATCTAAGCCAAATTTCGATATTTTTTTGGGTAGTGCCAAAAGCTCCATCAAATATCGCATTCTTTTAAATTGAATATTCGTGATAAACACTATTATATGGTGGAAATTGAATTCTTCAAAGAAGAAGTGGCGATTGTGCTGCTTTTTTTAAAGGAGTTTATACTAAAACTGCGTATTAACAATTAACTTTCTAAGCAGTTATACTAAAACAATCAACCAGTTCATTCATTTAACTTGCATTGATTTTGGAAACTCCAGACAGCGAACAACTTAACGAGAAGGTTGAATTTCTTAAGCGAGTCAGTATTTTTAAGGAAGTAGCTACCCAATCTCTTGCTGCCATTGCCTTGGTACTGAAAGAAATTGATACGCCTGCAAATACCAATTTATTCCACAAGGGGGATAGTGGTACTTCCATGTATATCATTAAAAAAGGAAAGGTGAGCATTCACGATGGGGATTACATCTTTAATGAACTCGTGGAAGGGGAGGTCTTTGGAGAATATGCCTTGCTGGATACAGAATCTCGATCTGCTTCTGTTACTACCGTTACGGCAACGCAGTTATTAAAATTAGAACAAAATGATTTTTATTGGTTGATGAACAGCAATGCAGAGGTGATGCGTGGAATCATGCGCGTGTTTACCCAGCGATTGAGACAACACAATCATTTAGAAGAGGCCTTGGCAGAAAGTAATGTTAAAATAAAAGAGCAACACGATCTGATTGTTCAGGAAAATGCTTTGATTGAGCGGCAAAAGGAAGAGATTTTAGCGCAAAATGAGGAAATCAATGCCCAAAATACCAAAATTGAGAAGCAAAATCAGTTATTGGAAGAGTGGAATTCTAAGATTACCTCAAGTATTAACTATGCCAAGCGCATTCAGCAAGTGTCGTTGCCTTCGATTCAGGTAATGGAAGAGCATTTTCGAGAAATATTTATTCTGTACCTGCCCAGGGATATTATCAGTGGCGACTTTTATTGGTTTACACAAAAAGATGGTAAAGCATTGCTGGCTTGTGCCGATTGTACAGGGCATGGTGTGCCTGGAGCGTTAATGACGATGGCGGGTACCATGTATTTGAATCAAGCCGTAAAAGAGTTCGAGTTGTCAGATGTTGCACAAATCTTGAATGAATTGCACGATGGCGTAGCGGGTTTATTGCGGCAAAAAGAAGATTCGGTACCTGATGGAATGGATGTCTCTTTGTGTGCCATTGATCGTTACAAGCGAACTATTGATTTTGCAGGGGCAAAAAACTCCATGATTTGTGTGAAAAATGGTGAAGCTACTGTAATCAAAGGAAATCGAGAGCCAATTGGTGGAAATGCCTATTTGGAGAGCCGAGATTATAAAAAGCATTTTATAAAAGCAGATGCCGAAACCACCTATTACTTGTTTTCCGATGGGTATCAAGATCAATTTAGCCCAGCAGGAAAAAAGTATTTAAAAAAGCGTTTCCGAGAATTCTTGGAGCGTATTCATGCACTCCCATTAGTAGAACAAAAAAAAATACTAGAAGAAGAAATCCGCAATTGGATGGGAGATACCGAACAAACCGATGACATCATGCTCATTGGCTTTCGGGTTTAATGCTTGATGAAGTCTTTTAACCTCCCTCTCCTCCAAAAATCATATCTGTACTCGTATAGGTTGAACCATAGGTATCGGCTAGACGAACGACTTGCTGCATGGCATCAATCAGCTGATCTTTCGTGAGTTCTTTTAAAGGATGGGTATAGGTAGACCACAATACATTTTTAAATAAGCTGTATTTGGCATCCAACGCGCGATCAAAATTTGCTTCTAATAGCGTTTTCATCCTACCCTCGGGCATGTCTTTTTCTTCGATAATTGGGGTCATGATGCGCATGCGATTTGCATTGTCATCGGTAATGATCATTACAGGACGATTTCCATAAATAAATTCCCATCCCCCAAGCTGCCCCTCTACTTTTTGAGCCTCTTTACGGATAATCGCATCCATTTTTTTGTTCGTCATATTTTGCGCATTGGCCGAAAACAAGCACAGGGTAAGAAATACAAGAATCAATGAATAAACTTTCATAAAAAGGAGGTTTTGAGCGAAAAGTACTAACTTAGCAGCAACAAATTAAAAACCACTGCGGTGCAATTTGTGAACTTGAGATGTTGAAGCATCATCATAAGTTACAAATTAAAACACACAAAAGAAATGACTTACTACAAAGAAAGTGAGCTCAGCATTAAGCAATGGGCTGAAGAAGATCGTCCGCGCGAAAAGTTACTCATCAAAGGCAAGTCCGCACTCTCCGATGCCGAATTATTAGCCATTTTAATTAGTTCTGGAACCAAATCGCTCAGTGCAGTAGATGTAGGAAAGTTGATTTTGAAAGCCGCTAACCATAACCTCAATCAGTTGGCGAAGTTTTCGATGAAAGAACTCAAAGCCATTAAAGGAATTGGCGAAGCGAAAGCGATCACCATTGTGAGTGCTTTAGAGTTGGGAAGAAGGCGAAAGGAAAATGAGCAAGAGAAGAAAGCGAAAATCACGAGTTCTGCTACGGTTTATCAGTTGATGAAAGCTGATTTACTGGATTTGGCTTATGAAGAATTTTGGGTGTTGCTGTTGAATCGAGCAAATCAAGTCATTAAGAAAGTAAAAATTAGTGCGGGTGGCATTTCAGGTACAGTAGCCGATCCCAAATTGATTTTTAAACAAGCCTTAGATGCCTTGGCTTCAGGAATAATTTTAGTACACAACCATCCATCTGGAAATTTAAGGCCGAGTCAGGCTGATATCCAACTGACTAGAAAGTTGAGAGAAGGCGGGAAGTTGTTGGAAATTAGTGTCCTCGATCATGTGATTTTTACAGATCATGGCTATTACAGTTTTGCCGATGAAGGAATGCTCTAATAAAGCTGGGAGCTTGATCATAAACCAAGCTCCCAGTTTTATTAATAATCGTCAGTGGGCGAATCATTCAAGCTCGTTAGGAAAGCGATGACTTTGCGAATTTCTGTTTCATTTAAGTGAAGCGAATCTGGGGGTAAAGTTTGATGTGCTAAGTCGATGCCGATTCCTGCTCCTCCGCCTCTATTATAGAAATCCATCACCTCTTCTATGGTCATGTAAACGCCATTGTGCATGTAAGGTGCTGTTTTGGCGCTATTTCGAACAGTTGGCGTTTTAAATGAATGCTTTTTCAAATCTGCCTTATACAACTCATAGCGACCCAAATCATCGTCAATGGGCGCATTTTCCCAAATGGCTTTGTCGGGCACTCCCAATATTTCCAATTCGCTATCTGAAAATTTGGGTGGAACAGTTCCATTAAAAACAGGTGCAAAATGACAAGTACCGCATTTTGCTTTGCCCATAAATAAATTAAAGCCGTCAATCTCATCTTGAAGAATATCGTTGGCTTCGCCAGAAATATTTCGATCAAACTTAGAGTTGAAAGGCGAGAGGCTGCGTACATACGTAGCCAACGCGTTTCTTACCGTTTGCGAATTGATTTTTCCTTGGTAATGTTTTTCAAAGCCTTTTCGGTAAGTATCTACAGCAGCCACATAATCAACTAACTTATTGATATCACCCTTAAACTCTTTTTCATTATGAACCACTTCGAGAATTTGATTTTCTAAGTTACTTGCTCGGGCATCGTAAAATTGGGCTGCTTGTATCCCCGCGTAATACAATGTAGGTGTATTTCGGATCAAATCCTTCCCATCATTTCCTTTAGCTAAAACTCTTCCATCTGTAAATGCTTGATCAGCAACATGGCAAGTGGCACAACTCATTTTGCCTGTACCCGATAACTTCTGATCTTCAAATAAGGTTTTCCCTAATTTTATCAACTCAGGTGTCATTTTAACACCATAGGCTGGAGCAAAATTATCCATCTCAAAAGTAGCCGAAGAGAATAGCGAAGTGGCATCATCTTTTATTTTTTGAGAAAAAGGAAAGCTTACGCCCCAAGCAGCTGGAGTTTTTGTCCACAAGGCCAGCAATGGATGAATGTGATTTTGGATGAAGTGATAGCGATCAAAGCGGTTAAAGTCATCGGCTTTCGCTAAGGTATTTTCTGCCTGAGTGAGTTGTTCTTGCCATTGGTTGGCTAAATCCATATCCTGAAACTGATCTTGATTCAGTTCAAAGTAGGTTTTGAGTGACGCAAATGTGGCTTGTGCTTCTGGTAAAGAATATTGAATAACAGGAGAATCAAAACCCGAAATCCCTAAAGCTACTGTACGAATGAGTTGCTCGCGTACCATCCACAAAAAATGATACGGTTGGATGCTTTTCAAGTGCAGGTTTTTTTGCTCCAGCTTCATGGTATTTAGAATGTTTTTCATTTGAGTTTGAACGACTGTAGTATCAATCTCATCTTGAAAAAGTTCTTCTTCTAATACCTGAAAACCAGATGGTATTAACAATTGTCTGGAGTTCCCATCCTCTTCGACTTTCAGCAGGTTGGGCTGATTCAGGCTATGATAGCCAGCTGCATGCGCAAAAGCCATCACGGGTTCTAAACGCTTAAATGCTAGTCGAGCTTGTTTAAACTGATTTCTCAGACTATCTACTGCAGTTGTTGCATTCATGCGTTCCATGTGTTGAATCGCTTGCGCTAAATCTGCTGTATATTGTTTGGTAATTCGTGCTGCGAATGACTGTTCCTCATCTTGGTTGTCTACTGGTTGGCAGCAAAGTACAAAAAAGGCAGAGAGGCTGAGCAAAATGCCTGCCTCTCTACCAAAGGAATTTAATAACTTAAACATGGAATTATCTTTCAAGACCATTTAATATAACCATATAGCTTCCTCGGTTAGAGCTATTTGAGATATCACCAGCTCCATCAGGATTTAAGAACGCATCGCTCGTCCATGTGTGTGCTTGAACGATCAAGATGAAGGTATTATCTACGTTTACAATGTCAGAAATGTCAATCATACCTGTTAATTCCCAAGCACCAAAACGATCATTTGCTGAAGCATAACCTCCATTAATTGCCTCTAAAGAGTGGTTACCCAATTCAAGAACAACCTTTACTTCGCCAGTATTCAAGTTGTACTGGTAAAGGTATGCGTCATGCTTTTTATTCATATCGTCATCGTAACCATTAGGATCTTCCTGAATGTACGCGTAGTTTTCAGTCACTAAAATGTTATCAGGACTGTGGTAAGTACGTGCATCGCTATCTAAATCATCACCATCCAATACCGCAGTGATGGTTCCTTTCAATGGATCGTTTGCATCAAGCACTAATTTATAGGTCTTACCATACTTTGTTCTAATGTCATTGTACTGATTTCTGCCTGTAGCGTTGAAGTAAACTTCTCTATTGTTAGCCGCAGAACCTTTTCTGTAATCGATGTCTTCTACACGGTTGAAACCCATTAAGTTTTTAGCAATGATTTCATCGTTGATTTCGCTGTAAGTTCTTTCAGCTAACTCTTCGAAAGTCACATTAAACGAAGTTCCTACTTTGATTTCGTTTTCAGTTACTGTACCATCACCAACTTTCAAGGCATATAATTTACCGTTATCTAAGTCTCCTACTGTTTCAGATACATACATCGCTAACTGACCGCCAGCATCTCCGTGGCTGTCATCACCAATTAAAATTACTGTTTTACCTGGATAAGCAGCAGCTCCTAATGCTACCGCATTTTCAGTAGTCCATTGGCCCAAAGCAGTTAGAACCCTTGCTGTAGAAGCTTCAGAAGCATTTCGGTAAGGGTCGATTGCAAATACATTTCTAGAAGTACCGCCCCACTCACCACCACTTAGATAAAGTGGTCCAAAACCATGCTCTTCAGGAGTAATTAATGAACCAGAGCATTGTGCCGTATTTGCCGTAGCGTCAGAGTTTACAATGTATTCACCTTTTAAAGGCGTAAAGCTAGCATCAAACGTAATGCGTGAAATGGAGTAATCCGCTTCGATGTTGTTGATTAGTGTGTATGTACCATCATTATTTTTCAATAATCCAGCACCATCAGCCATACTTCCATATACAAAGTTTGGAGATTCAGGCAATTGATCTTCTGAACTCAATAATGAGTAAACCTTTACATCCTGAAAGTCAGGCTGCATCACCATAAACGTAGGTGTTTTTGAGTGATTTTTGAACTCGATACCAGGTTCAGTAGCGGCATCGTCATCGCATGAAAATGCGGAAAATAAAAAGGCAAGAATCAGTACGTGTTTTAGTTGTTTCATTTTAGTTCAACTAGTTATAATAACATTGAATAGACGTTTTCTTAGATGCCGCAAATGTAGGCTGATGTATTGGGGATGACTAGCAGGAAAAGGTTATGAAATTGATACCATACCATGGGGAATATTTATAAACCATTAACATTCATTTGAAAATGAGGTAATACCAAATTCTTAGCATCAAATCGCGATAACATTGTGTAGTTTATATTAAATCCTGATTTAGATAAGAAATGACGTAATACTACTTTATCACTTTACACAGTAGTAGTATGAAGTAGGTAAGCAAAATGCATCTGTAAAAAGGAGGGAATAGGGAAATACGTTCTCTACCCGATCGATGGTTTTGCAAGATTCTGATAATCAAATACACAAATTATGCTAGTCAACGTTTCAA
>JBMYQA010000277.1:0-8159 GCA_049600855.1 Flammeovirgaceae bacterium
ACAACCGAAAAAATCTAGTGATTTTTCCTATAACAAACCATTCGTGATAAACACTTCTGTATACTTTTTCTTCTGATAACTATGAAACTCAAATACCTTATTCCTATAATCCTATTGGCTTTGGCATGTAACACAACTAATGAACACTTTCCAGAGGGAACCTTGTATCACTCGGAGCACTACCAAGTGTTTACAGATTCAGTGAAATGGGGAGATGAAACCGCAACAATCATTTCTCCTACCGAAATTCATTCCACGTTTAACGGCAATGATCATCCGCAAAAGCAGGGTGGAAAATACCGTTGGAAGCTGAATACAGATATCAGTAACTACCCAAGCTACAGCTCCGATATTCCTTTGGTAAGTGCCTTGTACAATCTATCCTTGGAAGAGTTGGAAAAGAATAAAACACCTGATGGACAATTGTACAACACTGGCGCGAAATGGGAAGGCGTGTGGACGCGCGATGTGAGTTACAGCTTTTTATTAGCCATTGCCTACCTCGATCCTGAAATTGCCAAGCGGTGTTTAATGAAAAAAGTGAAGGGTGATATGATTGTGCAAGATACGGGCTCAGGAGGATCGTGGCCTGTGTCTAGCGATCGGATGACTTGGGTATTAGCCGCTTGGGAAATTTATAAAGTTACGGGCGAACAGGCTTGGCTCGAACAGGTTTATCCGATCATTAAAAAGTCAGTAGATGCAGATTTTGAAACCATCTATTATCCCGAAAGCTTAGCCTTAGGCGAATCCTCTTTTTTAGATTGGCGAGAGCAAAGCTATCCCAAGTGGATGAAGCCGATTGATATTTATCGTTCAGAAAACTTGGGAACCAATGTGGTGCATTATCAAACCTGTAAAATTTTGGCAGAGATGAGCGCATTGATGGGTGAAAATGGAAGAGCATATGCTAGGCGGGCGAAGCAGCTTCAAGAAAAAATGGATGAAGAATTATGGTTGGCGGATCAAGGGTATTATGCGCAATATCGTTATGGCAAACATCATTTATCCGTATCGCCACGCTCAGAAGCATTGGGAGAAGCATTGGCGGTTTTATTTGATGTTGCGGAAGAGAAAGAACAAAGAAGTATTGTAGCCAATACGCCCGTTTCTCCTTATGGCGTGCCTTGCTTTGCCCCACAAATCCCCAACATGGAGCCTTACCATAACAATGGCGTTTGGCCGTTTGTACAGGCTTATTGGAATATGGCTGCGGCCAAAGTGAAAAATGAAAAGGTGCTTCGACATGGTTTGGCAGCTTTGTATCGTGCTGCGGCTTTATTTTTAACTAATAAAGAAAATATGGTGGCCGAAAGTGGTTTGGCGGAAGGAACAGCCATTAATTCTGATCGACAGTTGTGGAGTGTAGCTGGGAATCTCGCTATGGTTTATCGCATATTTGCAGGCATGCGTTTTGAAAAAGACAAGCTCGTGTTTGAACCCATCATCTTGAAAGAATATGGAGGAACGCAAACCATTAAAGGCTTTAAATACCGAAATGCCACATTTGATATCACCATTAAAGGCTATGGGACAGTGGTTGATCACTTTTTTGTGGATGGGAAAGATCAACGACCTGAAATTTCATCAGACTTATCGGGACATCATACCATCGAAATTAAAATGATGAATAATGATTTTAAATCCTCAAAAATAAATTTACAACCCATCACATTTGCTCCTGAAACTCCCGTGATTAATAGAGCGGCAGACGAGTTTAAATGGAATGCGATTGAAGGTGCCAAAAGTTATAAAATCTTTGAGAATGGTAAATTAGTTACCACGCAAACCGATACAACTTATGTTATTGATAAAGGTTCATTTGCCGAATATCAGGTGATGAGTGTCAATGAGGAAGGTGTAGAATCTTTTTTGAGTGAACCGGTAATTACGGGTGGGTTTATGATTGTGCAAGCCGAACGATTTGCGGAACGATCTCGTTTGCCTTATCAGAATTATTCAGGAAAGGGATTTGTAGCATTGAGCAAAGAGAAAAATACAGCTATTGAAATGGAGGTGAAGGTTGAAGAGAAAGGAACCTATTTGGTGAATTTCCGCTATGTGAATGGAACTGGTCGGATGTGTTGTGCCAATACCTGTGCCTTGCGGACGCTTTTTGTAAATGGCAAAAAGATTGGTACGTCCGTTTTTCCCGTAATTGAAGAAAATCAATGGTCGGATTGGGGCGAAAGTAATTTCTTGAAAGTGGAACTCAAGAAAGGAAAACATCAATTTAAACTGAGCTTTGAACCGTTTAATGAAAACATGAATGTCGATGTAAATACATTAATGCTCGATCGACTCGTTTTGCGGAAAATAGATTGAGTGGTATGTAACTTTACCACAAATAAGTAAAAAATTATGGTAGATCATACAGACGAAAAATACAGTGAAGCTTTTCAGCGCCTACTCAAAATTATGAATGAATTGCGAGAGCAATGTCCTTGGGATCGGAAACAAACCATGGAAAGTCTTCGACATTTGACCATTGAAGAGACTTATGAATTGTCAGATGCCATCTTAGAGGGCAATATGGATGAGGTGAAAAAGGAGTTAGGCGATTTGATGTTGCACTTGGTGTTTTATTCCAAAATTGGTGCTGAAAAGGGAAGTTTTGACGTAGCGGATGTGATTCATGGCGTATGTGAGAAGTTAATCACACGTCATCCTCACATTTATGGCGATGTGAAGGTGAAGGATGAAGAAGAGGTGAAACAAAACTGGGAAATGCTCAAACTGAAAGAGAAAGGAAATAAAAAGGTTTTGGGAGGCGTTCCCAAGTCATTGCCAGCTTTGGTAAAGGCTTTTCGAATTCAAGAAAAGGCAAGCGGAGTAGGTTTCGATTGGGACAATAAAGAACAGGTTTGGGAAAAAGTACAGGAAGAAATGAGCGAGTTTAAGGAAGCTTACCACGCAGACATAGGCAAAGCAGAATTGGCGAATTCCAAAACAGAAGAAGAGTTTGGCGATTTGATGTTTGCCCTCATCAATTATGCTCGTTTCCTGAATATTAATCCTGAAACGGCACTGGAACGTACCAATAAGAAGTTTATCAAGCGGTTTAATTACTTAGAAGAGGAATCTAAAAAAGCGGGAAAACAACTCGGCAGCATGAGCTTGGAGGAAATGGATGCGTATTGGGAAAAGGCCAAAACATTGGAAATGTAGTGCCTTTGTTGGAAATGTGTTTGCCTGTTGAGATCGGAAATAAATGCGAATAATCGGGAAGGTGTATGGAATTATACCGATCTTTCCTCAAGAACGATCAACAAACTAAACGAATAAAACTGATATGAAGATAGCTCAACGATTTTGGACAGCAAGAGACGGTTGGGAGTTAATTGAAGGAGATGAGGAACAAGCGCGGAAGGCGCAGCTCGTATTTGCCTTTGGAGGTCGCAAGGCGTTGGAAGAGAAAACGCATTACGAAAAACTCCAAGTGTTTTTTCCGAATGCACAAATTCTGACAGGTTCTACCGCTGGAGAAATCATCGATGTAGAAGTACATGATGATTCGATTGTGGCTACAGGAATTCAATTTGAGCATACTCAGATTGAAACCGCCATTGTACCTGTAAATGATCGAGAAAGCTATGAGGTTGGTAAAACACTTGCAGGAAAAATCTCGCATCAGGATTTAAAGCATATCTTTATTCTGTCAGATGGTGGAAAAGTAAATGGAACGGACTTGATTAGGGGTTTTAAAGAAAATGTGCCAACTAATGTGACGATTACAGGAGGCTTGGCTGGTGATGCAGCCAATTTTTCGAGGACTTTAGTCGGGTTAAATGCAGCACCTGATGAAGGAAATGTGGCTTGTGTAGGGTTTTATGGAGATCGTTTGAAGATCGGATTTGGCTCAGTAGGTGGTTGGGATCCGTTTGGTCCCGATCGAATCATTACCAAATCGGATAAAAACGTATTGCATGAGCTCGATGGGAAACCCGCATTGGAGCTTTACAAAACCTATTTGGGCGAACAAGCAGAAAAATTACCTGGTTCGGCTTTACTTTTTCCATTAAGTATGCGGAAAAGCATCGAAGATAAAGAGGAAGTGGTGCGCACGATCTTAACCATTGATGAAGCACAACAAACCATGACTTTTGCGGGTGATTTACCAGAAGGAAATATCACCCGGCTGATGAAAGCAAATTTTGATCGTTTAGTCGATGGAGCTCACAAAGCTGCCGAAGGAAGTGTATCTACTATTGGAAGTTTTATCCCCGAACTCGCCTTATTGATCAGTTGTGTAGGCAGAAAGCTCGTGTTGGGACAACGCATTGAAGATGAGGTCGAAAGTGTGCGAGAAGTAATAGGAGATGAACCGATTATTACGGGTTTCTATTCCTATGGTGAAATTGCCCCCAGCTTAGGAACGGTAAATTGCAAACTGCACAATCAAACCATGACCATCACATTAATGGCTGAGGAATAAGGCAGGTAATTGAACAGAATTGGTGACAAAGTTTTATTGCTGACCATAATCGAAAAACCATTCCTGAAAATCAAGAATGGTTTTTACTCGTCTAGATAGTAGTAAACTTTGGATGTGTTAACGGTAAGAAGTTTGTTTTGCTGCGTTTATTGACTTATTGAAACTTTCTCACCAGCCACCCAGCTTTTAAATTCATTGGTATAGTACAAATAAGCGGATGAGGCTGCTGCTTCATAATCTCCAGTGATATCTGCTTTTAAATCCAAGTGGATGGTTTTGATTTCATTAGGGAGCAATTGGCGGTAATACAGAACCACATTGCTACCGATCACTTCATAATAATCCACTATTCCTTTTTCTTGTAATTCTTTGAGTTGCCAGGGTTGTGGCGATAAACCACCAGGAATACCAATAATGGCAATGGTCATCGGCTGTCCTTCTTCCTGCAAGTTTTTCAAGGTGGTGGATAAGCGAACCGTTTCGCCCATTTTAGCTTTTGGCGTATTCAATTTTGTAGCAAGGCTTACCGCACAGGCTTTACTGCTTTGCGGTAAATGCGTGCTGTAATTAATGGCTAAAGTATAAGGCAATGCCTTTTTGGTATTTTTGAATTTTACCTCCACCTGATGTTTCCCCTCTTTTAAATACGTTTCTAGCCCATCAATGATAATAGCTCCTTGCTGCCCTTTTTCAAAGTGCTTTGTGCTTACTTTTTTCCCGTCAACAAACACTTCAATATCACCTGATTCTGCCGTTCGCTTCGCATAGCTCGCAAATTCAGTTAATGCTTTTAAAGCCATAATGGTGCTTTGTGTATTGCCATAACCGCCATATGCGGAACGATTTTGCATGATGTATTTGGTAGCCGCATGAATCACTTGAGTAGATTTATCGGCTGCTTTTAAGTTAGCTAATACGCTCAATGCGGTTGTTTCAATGGTTAAGGCTTTTCCTGTCGATCGTGTGACCGAATGGGACAGGCCATCAAAACGGCCATCCTGTTTTTGTTTTTGGTTGAGCACTGCTAGTAAGGAAGTTGCTCTTTTATCATTTACATTAAACAAGGCATTTATCGTAAGCGCCATTTGATAAGGATCGTTGTCCTTTTTAGCGATCGCTACAGCTGCATCAATTTCCTTTTTGATTTCATCCACATAACCAGCCTCAGAAAGTGCATACACAATATAAGCATTGGTGATTTTATCATCGGCTCGACCAAAACTGTCTAATGCACGAGGGTTACGAGCAAATCCGCCTTGATTGTCTTTTCGGGCCAATAACCAATTGGCAGTTCGATCTACCATTCCTTGATCTACTTGGTGATATACTTTACTCATATCAGCGAATTCCATTAAGCCATATGCCGTTAACGCCTCATGTCCAGGAGCACCGCCAAACCATTCGTAACCCTTTTCTGGCGTTTCGAAGGAGATTAAACGTTTGTAACCTTTATCGACTAATTGTTTGGCACGAGCTAATACAGTTTGATCTTCAAAGTCATATTCTTCTAAATATTGCATCACCATAATATTGGGATAAGTACTTGAAGAGGTTTGTTCAAAACAACCATATGGTTCACGTAAGATGGATTCTATACCAGCCATCATATCACTTAAAGCGGTAGGATAAGCCGTCAGGTTTGCCCTTAGGGTACCTTTAACGGCATGTGAAACTTCAAATTGATGCTTACCTTCTAGCTGATCACCTGAAATTGCAATGGAAACGGGAAAGCCTTTTGATACAATTTTTACTTCTTGAATAAAGGCATCGGTGTTTGTACCATCATCGAACTTAATTTTAAAATTTCCTTCGCTGGGTAGATTTTCAATTTTGAAAGGGAGGTACAACGTTTCAGCAGATTCCGCAGCTAACGACACAGTTGGAGGGATGCGTTCATGGCGTACCCAACCTGTTGGTGCTATGACGGTTAATTTACCCGCTATGTGTTTGGGCGTATTATTGGTTAAACTTAAGGGAATATACACCACATCGCCCATAGTGACTTCTACAGGTACTTTAGCATCCATACTGAAAGGAAGCTGTGTGAAATAGGTTTGTTCTTTCCTGCCAACTAATCCATCGGCACCAACACCCTCAGCAGTGGCTCTAAAAGAAGTGATGGCATCAGAATTGTAAAATTCAATAACGGCTTTTCCTCTACGATCTACCTCCACATTCCCTTTCCAATAAACGGTAGAACGAAAATCTGTTCGTATTTCAGGTTTTTCATGGGCTGTATAGATGGGAGCGGCAAATTCCCTTGCTCGATAATATGTTACTTTTGCTGGCAGCTTTTTTTCTTCTACCATCAAGCGATTGTCAAATACATCTGCATCCACAAATTCGATATCAGCCACTTCTTCAGCAACGGCCAGTTTTTCATTCATCGGTTTGAGGTCTTTATTAGCTTTTAGCTCGCCTTTAACCACTTCATTTCCTTCCATGATTTCCTCGTTCTTCACAATGATTGGCTGTTCGATTAAGGGATCAACAGGCGCTTTTTCGGCACCAAAAGCCATTTCTTTATTTGCCGCATTACCTAAAGCGAGAGGTTTCACTGCTTGCCGTATTTTTAAACGATCAGCACCTGCACCATCCATTGCGTCTCCAAAAGCCATATCTTCTTCATACCAATAGGTATTATTAGATAAGTGGACCGTGAGGTTTTGATTATAATCTTGGATGGAAATAGAGCCTTGCTGTTCCCCCTTTTTTACGGTAATGATTTCCTGATTGTAGAGGGCATGGCCTTTGATGTAGAATTTACCTGATTCATCCGTCTTTACTTCTTGACCAGTTGAATTCACATGAACGGTAGCACCATCGCACACTTTTCCATTTGATGTATATACCGTTCCCTGAATAATGGCGCGTTCAGCAGCATGGGCAAAAACAGGAGCTTGATTACTCAAAATTTCCTTCCAAGTAAAACGTCTCCAACCTTGCGTAAGCATCAAATAATCTAAAGCCTCAGCTGCTTTTTCTTCATGATCATCAAAATAGAAGTTGGGTTCATAAACCTCACTTGTTAAGTCGGGTTCCAATAGCAATTTGGATAAAATATGCCCTTGTTTGTCATCCGCAAAAGACACAATGTTATCGTCTGTTACCGCAATGGAAAGTTGTGCAGGTATTGGAATACCTCGTTCATCGCGAACGGTGATCGTCATTGTTACTTTTTCACGAGGTTGATATTTCTCTTTGTCAGTTTGGATATCGATTTTTAATTGCTTCTGTTTATTCACAAAAGTTAATCGCTCGGCGCGTTCAATGCCTTTGGAATCAAATAAGGTGAATTGTGCCACGCCCATGGGAAATGACTTGGTATCTACCTTTAGTTCATAAGACTGGTTAGCCCTCACACGGAATGAGTTGCTGTAATACGCTTTGCCTCGAACTTGCCCCATCAACGAAAGTTCTTCATCTACAGTAGCTTGAATTAAGAAAGTAGTGTGGTCTTTGTCAGCAGTGAGTTTACTTAATTGATAGCCTTGTGGTAATGCTTCTGGAAGTTCGTAGGTTTTTGCGATTCCTTTGGGTTGGGTGATTTTAATGTGGTAGTTTTTATTCTTTTGTGGTAAGAAGGAAAAAGAACCCATTCCTTGATGAAAGCTGCTGAATGTAGTGAGTTCATTGCCCTTATGATCGAGCAATACGCCACTGACATCAGCTGGTTTCCCAAATTCGTTTAATACGCGGAAACCTACTTTACTTTCCAATCCTT
>JBMYQA010000278.1:0-8134 GCA_049600855.1 Flammeovirgaceae bacterium
TAAAAAATCGTTGTAATCTGAACATGGCAACCTACTATTTAATTTATCTTCAATAAGGGTTTTAGTTAGTTGTAGGTCTTGTTGAGCTAACTTAGATAGTTCTTTTATGTTCAAATTAGTTAAATTATTTGACGCCCAAACAGTATTAAAAGATAGAAAAATCCCAAGTCAGGAGTTTCTGTGGGATATCCTCTCTATTGGCGGCTTCCACTTTAAAGTGTTGCTTAGGAATATTTCGCTGTGCAGCTTCTCGATAAATCACTTCAGGATCTTCTCTCGTAATAAAATGAAAGCAGGCATTTGGGTATTTAAGTAAGAGCCGTTGAAAGAAATCCATCATTTCTGGCAACATATACCAAGTTCCTATGGCTCCAAGGTATCCAATTACCAGTTCATTTGTGCGTTGTTGTTGAGGATGCTCCTCAGTAGCATGAAATAGCGCTAAATCCACACAACAAGGAATAACACTGATGGGAGCTTTTCCATACCCCCATTCTTCAATGACTTTTTTACCATTATGTGTTAAGGAAATCACATGGTCTGCCTGTTGCAGTGCTTCCTTTTCTTTATGCTTAAAGTATTTATAAACACTTTTAAAAAGAGGATTGCTCAAGTTCCAAACTTTGCCATCAACCCGTTCGTCTGCCCAAAAGCCACGCATATCAAAAAGAAACTTGACGCCATATTTTTGTTTCAATTCTAATGCAACAATGGCGGGTAATAAGCTTCTGCAATGAACGAGTTTAAAGTTTTTTTCTTGATGCAATTGGAGCGCAAGCTTTCTTAGCTTTCGTACATTCCACATGGCACCAAGCACAGGCAATCCCTTTGTGTATCGAATGGGATGCCAATCGATTCCTGCTTTCTTTGTCAGCTGTTCAATAAATGGCCTACGCGCTTTTCTTTCATCTTTTTCGAAAGAAATCAAGGTAACTTGATACCCTTGTTTGGTCAACCGTTCAATGTAGGGCAACACCTGCGATTGCCCCAACGGATCTGTCATTCCATCATACGAAAAGAATAAGGTATTTATTGATTTTCTTTCCACCATTTATGCAAAAGTATAAGTACCCACAAACGATTATACAAAAAAGTTTTTCCAGCTAAAAATGCCTTGACGAGTTGCTGTACATAACTGTACTCCACTACGCCGACCTCATCTATCATCGCTTTATTGAGGTAATTGTCTAGTAAATACCGAAGTTCTGTACTTAACCATTTTACTAAAGGAATTGAAAAGCCCCATTTGGGCCGATCAAAAATTTGTGCGGGCACATATTCATAAAGTACTTCCTTTAGCAAATACTTGCTTGTATTTCCCTTCAGTTTGAGGCTTTCATCAAGATTTATAGAAAACTCTACTAAGCGATGATCTAACAGCGGCACCCTAACCTCTAAAGAGTTATGCATGGAAGCAATATCCACTTTAACCAATAAATCATCTTTCAAATAATGCTGCAGATCGTAAAACGCTTGATCTTCTGGCGGACTTAATGCACGTTTTAAGCCCTTGTTTGCATAATTGAGATTTACGGTAGCTTGATAAGCGGGTTTTAACAGCTGGGTCAGTTCTTTTTCACTGAATAAGTATTGCTCTTGAGAAAAGATATGACTTTTCAGATGAGCGGTTTCTTGATAGTCAAATAAACTTGCTGCGCGTTGCATGCGCAGGTTGCCTAAGCGCAATATTTCTCGAATGAGCGGTTTCCCTATTTTTGCCAAGGGATGTGCCAATCGTTTCGCCCACTGGTACATCCCATAGCCCATAAACTGCTCATCGCCACCATCGCCAGAAAGCGCAACCGTGACTTGTTTTTTAGCCATTTCAGAAACTAAGCGCGTTGGAATGGCAGAAGAATCTGCAAATGGCTGGTCATATAACGTTAGTAAGTCTGCAACTTTTTCGATGGCATCCTGCTCGGAGAGTAGAAAGGGGTGATGCTCGGTATTTAGGTGTTTCGCTACTTTTTCAGCATATTGACTCTCATTATGAGACTGTTCTTTAAAACCGATGGAAAAGGTTTTGATGCGCTGACTCGTCAATGATTGAGCAATCGCGGTTATTGTACTCGAATCAATTCCTCCGCTCAAGAAAGTGCCCAATGATACATCGCTGATGAGCCTCGACTGAACCGAATCTATTAGTAACTCATGCAATTGCGTTTTGGCTTCCGCTTCATTGGTAATCGTTTTATCTTGAATTTTTTCGATGGGTTTCCAATACGAGTCAACATGAAGTTTAGCCTGCTTCCAACAACCATAATATCCTGCGGGGAATTTCTTAATTTCCTGATAAATCGTCTCTTCTTGAGGGATATAGCCTACATGTAAAAAGTGATAAATGGCTTGCTTATGAATAGAAAGTCGATGTTTTACCAGCGGAACAATTGCCTTCAACTCAGATGCAAATACGAAATCTGCTCCATCTTGAAAATAAAATAACGGCTTTATCCCCATCCGATCTCTAAAAAGATGCAATTCGTGCTCCTTTTTATCCCAAATCGCGATCGAAAACATGCCATTGAATTGCTCAACGGCTTGAGGCCCCCATGCTACAAAAGCTTCTAAAATTACCTCTGTATCGCCATTCGTTCGCCAATTCCGCGCTGCAAGTTGTGATCGAATTTCCTGAAAATTATAGACTTCTCCATTATAAATCATGGAATAGCGCCCACAATGAGAAACAAAGGGTTGATTGGCAGATTCAGACAAATCGAGGATGCTCAAACGCCGATGTCCTAAACCAATCCCTATGGACTCATCAAAGAAAAAACCAGCTGCATCAGGGCCTCTATGCTCTAACGCATGAGTCATCTGATGCAACTGTGCTAAAGAAAAAGAATTGGATGAAAAACCTGCAATTCCACACATAATTATCTAAAGGGATGCTTAGCCAAAGGCAGCTTAGCTAATGGGTGGTAATCCTCTTTTAAAGGCACGCATTTCGCATGTCGAATATCGTGTACCACCTGAATGGATGGTGCTGTTTCTAATAAATCAAAGCCGTTTCCGTTCAGTACTTCTTCATAGCTTTTGGTATGTAATTCAGTAAAGCCATCACTAAACTCAAACTCTTTCCCTTCAATCTTTAACGAACGGTAAGTACGCTTTCCCGTTTGTTTAATCGCTTCAGGAATTACCTCGTAATTGATACTTAAAAACCACCGCACATTCGCTCTTTTTAAGCGAAGGATTCCGCTAGCGCGATCGTGTTCGTGGATATGCACAATATTTTCTTGAACTTCCCCAAAAATCCATATCAGCATATCGTAAAAATGCACGCCTATATTTGTAGCAATGCCTCCTGATTTCGTCTTATCGCCTTTCCAACTGGTATAATACCAATGCCCTCTCGATGTCAAGTAGGTGAGGTCAATATCGTAAATCTTGTTTTGATCATCTGCTTCAATCTGTTTTTTCAGTGCTTGCACATTATGATGTAACCGCAATTGCAGAATGGAATAGATTTTTTGTTGGGTTTCCTCCTCTATCCGAATGAGTGGCTCAATATTCCAAGGGTTGAGTACGATGGGTTTTTCGCAAATTACATCAGCGTGATTTCGAAGGCCAAAGCGAATGTGTGAATCGTGCAAGTAATTGGGCGAGCAAATGCTGACATAATCAATGGGGTGCTCTTTTCTTTTCAGTTTATCTAAGTGACGATCAAATCGTTCAAATTCGGTAAAGAAATCGGCATTGGGGAAATAAGAATCAATGATACCGACCGAATCAAATTTATCTAAGGCGGCAACGAGTTGATTTCCCGTATCTTTAATGGCTTTCATGTGCCTTGGGGCAATGTAGCCTGCAGCACCTATTAATGCGAAGTTTTTCATCCTATCTTTTTGACAATATCATTTACTAATTCATAGCGTTCGCCACTTTCTGGACAAGTAGCTGAGCCATTTTCATCAAAATCCAAACGGTGTCCATATTCACTCATCCAGCCTATTTGCTTGGCTGGGTTTCCTACCACTAAGGCATAGGGAGGAACATGTTTTGTGACCACCGCACCAGCTCCAATGAACGCAAATTCGCCAATATCGTGCCCACATACAATTGTGGCATTAGCTCCAATGGAAGCACCTTTTTTTACCCGTGTTTTATCGTATTGCCCCCTACGATTGACCGCACTTCTGGGGTTGGTCACGTTGGTAAACACCATAGAAGGTCCTAAAAACACATCATCTTCACAAATTACTCCCGTGTAAATCGAAACGTTGTTTTGTACTTTTACATTATTTCCTAAAACAACATCAGGAGAAATCACCACATTTTGACCAATATTGCACTTTTTTCCGAGTACACAATTGGGCATGATGTGCGAAAAGTGCCATATTTTCGTTCCTTCACCAATTTCACAGCCTTCATCAATTACGGCTGTTTCATGAGCAAAATACTTTTTTTCCTCCATGGGTTATGATTTATAAAATGAGTGAATTTTATCACAAATATATGCTTGTTGTTCTTCCTGCATTTCAGTATGAATAGGTAGTGATAATACTGTTTCTGATAATTGCTCAGCTACCGGAAAATCACCTGCTTTGTATCCATACTGTTGATATCCTTTTTGCAGATGTAAGGGCACAGGGTAATAAATCATTGATGGGATGCCCTCACTGGCTAGAAATGCTTTTAACTCATCCCGCTTTCCATCAGCTACTTTTATCGTATATTGATGAAATACATGCGTTGAATAAGCTGCTCTTTTAGGAAGACTAATTGCTTCAATGTCTTTTAATGCTTCATCGTAATACGCTGCGACTTGTTGCCTTGCTTCAGCATAACTATTCAGATGAGGCAATTTAGCCAATAATACGGCAGCTTGTATAGTGTCTAACCTCGAATTTACCCCAATTAAATCGTGATGATATTTTTTATATTGCCCATGATTCGCGATGACGCGAAGCTTTTCGGCTAATTCCTCACTAGCACTCATCATCGCGCCTCCATCTCCATAGCAACCCAAGTTCTTTGACGGGAAAAATGAGGTTGTGCCAATGGTGCCAATGGTGCCTGCTTTTTTCGTACTTCCATTCGAAAAGATGTAATCGGCTCCTAAGGCTTGAGCGGTATCTTCGATTACAGCGATGTCATTACCAATCGTCATTGACATTAAGCCTGCCATATCCGCACATTGTCCATAAAGATGTACAGGTACAATTGCCTTTGTACGGGAGCTAATACTGCTAATCGTTTGTTCTAAATCTAGGGTAAATAACTCCGAATCTACATCTACAAAAACAGGCTTTAAGCCTAACAACCCTACTACTTCTGCGGTAGCCACATAAGTGTGTACAGGCAAAATGATTTCATCACCAGGTTCTGCTTCTAAGGCCATTAGAGCAATCTGCAAGGCATCTGTTCCATTTCCACAAGGAATAACATGGGATTGTAAATAATCTCCCAATGCTTTGGCAAACTCTTTTACTTTAGCGCCATTAATGAAAGCCGTTTGGTTAATCACTTCTTGAATACCCTCATTAATTTCATTCTGTATTTTTAGGTATTGCCCATGCAGGTCTACCATCTTAAGATTTTCCATGAATTTGCTGTTTATTCCGAACGATGATGCTGATTGTTAAAAGTTAAGCAATCCGTCTATATTTTACGTATGAGTTTCATAGCAATTAATTTACGATAGGTATTGTAAACAAATTCTATCATATCGTTATTGTTCGGGTAGTCTTTATAAGTCTTTGGAGGTAAGTTCATAATTTCATCAAACTGTTCCAAGCTCAATTCCAGTTTCTTACACAGGTACTCTTTTTCCTGTTGAATTTTCACGGGATCATAAGGTTTGGTTTTTAATTCTTCCAAAGCCTCTGCTCGCGTTACTTCTCCAGCACAGATTTGTGTAGATAATGTGGCCTTGCGGTAATCAAGGTTAAACTTTTCGTAAAGTATATACGATTGTAAGAAGCCTGTAAATTTAGATTCGTAATGCTTACCTCCGTAATATTGCCATCCCAGTTCTTCTTGCAATAGCTTCATTGCATCCTTTTTATTAAAGTTTACATAGTTGAGCACATAGACGGTACGAATTCCTTTCACAAATTTGTAATAGACTTCTTCTTTCATCCCAAACTTTGGATAGCTTTTGAGCTTGCCTTGTCCAAAACGCTGCCAAATTGTATTGAAGAATTTCATATCCTTTCCATAGTATCCCCAACTCTTTGGTAATATGCCTTCAGTAGCATAATTGCCACCACTAATGATGTATTTTACCCCATACTCGGCGGCAGTGCGATGTAATGCAGCGGGAATGGCCATATCAGTTGGCACTTCTGCATCCACCACAGATGCTTTCAGAAAAGCAATTTGCAGGCGTTTAAACTCTTCCCAATCCAACACATAACTTTGATAGTCAAATCCAAGTTTGGCCAAGATTCCCTTCACATTTTTCACAGAAATATCCGAATCCCAACCATTGTCAAGGTGTACGGCTAACACCCGCAATCCCAGTTGTTTGAGCACATAAGCGGCATAGCAACTATCCACTCCACCACTAATGCCCAATACACAATCATACTCTCTATTTTTACCTACTTGTTTAATTTTTTCAACAATTGCCGCCAACTCACGGTCACTTTCTTCTCCCTTATAAATGAGATTGGTTGTCCGTTCAAAGTAATCATTACAATGGTTACAATTTCCCTGATCATCAAAAACGATATCAGGATCAGTGGTATCCATGACACAACGATTACATATTTGGTATTCAGTCTGTTCCATTTTGCTATTTTTTTGGATACTAGTTTATGGCTTTTAAACCTGCTAGTGGGGTTTAACTACTAGTTTAGAATTTTAATTCAGCTTGATCAGGGTAGGTAATCAAGACCCCATTTCGTTTACCGTGGAATACAAAAAAGCTTCCTGCGGCCAAACCAGTTGCATAGGCATCCGTATATGCGGCTTTCATATCCGTTAAATCTCCTGCTCCACCAAGTGCCACCACGGGAATGGTCACTTCCTCAGCAATGGATCGGATCAAGTCCAAATCATAACCGGTGCGCATGCCGTCTTTTTCGATCGACTGCACAATGATTTCCCCTGCGCCTTGCTGTTCAGCTAATTTTGCAAACTCTATTGGCTTATACCCCATTCCCTTTTTTCCATTACGTGTATACGTTTGCAAGCCTCCCAAAAACTTCTTTTTCACATCCATGCAAACGGTAATGGTGGAAGAACCAAAGGTATCTGCGGCTTGGCGAATAAAATCTGGATTTTCAGCGGCATAACTATTGATGATGACCTTTTCTGCGCCTGCACTAATGATCTTTTGAATATCATCCAATGTTTTAATTCCCCCACCAACTGCAAAAGGCATATTCGCTTCTTCTCCTACTTTGGTTACAAAATCTAAGGAAATGAGGCGATTTTCTTGACTAGCTTGAATATCAAGAAATACCAGTTCATCAGCCTTGAGGTCATTAAATATTCTTACTGCATTAATTGGATCACCAATGTATTTGTAATCCTTAAACTTCTTAGACTTTACTAAACCTTTATTTTGTAGCAGTAGTACAGGGATGATTCGAGGTCTGAACATGTTGCTGATTATAAATTAATGAAGTTTTTTAATAACAATTCGCCAATATCGTGGCTTTTTTCTGGATGATACTGTACCCCAAATATATTTTCTCTTTCGAAAGCGGAAGTAAAGGTGTATTCGTATGTGGTTTCATGTAACACATCTTCTGGACGATTTGCAATGCAATGGTAAGCATGTACAAAGTAGAATGATGTTTTTTCAGGAAGGCCATTCATGAGCACACTTTCTTTGCGATTTATCACACTATTCCAGCCCATATGTGGTACTTTGAAACGTTTGGTATGTTGAACGTTAAAACGAACTACTTCAGCATCAATCCAACCCAAGCCTGTAGCTGCTCCTTCTTCACTTTTATTCGTCATTAATTGCATTCCCAAACAAATCCCCAACACAGGTTTCTTTTTTTCCAGCACCACTTCATGTAAGGCATCGAGCAAGTTTAATTGTGCTAAATTTTCCATTGCTTTCTGAAAGTGCCCTACGCCTGGTAAGATGAGCTTATCTGCACGCTCGATGTCTTTGGGGTTTGAGGAAATCATGGGCGCTACTTTTAATCTGGTTAGTTTTTTCTTAACCGAA
>JBMYQA010000279.1:0-8112 GCA_049600855.1 Flammeovirgaceae bacterium
TAAAACTCCCCGAGCTAAATCATACGGCGTAAATCTCAGCAAATTTCCACGTAACTAAAAAAAAGCACGTATGAAATAGAAATTTTGAGCAAGCAAACAGTAGGTTTTTTGAAGTTTTAACAGATTTAACAAAAAATTTATTAGTAAAATGCTACTTTTTTATAAAAATTTTACAATTTTGGCATGATTATTCTTAATAAGTATTAATGTCAGAGGTGTAATTATTCACTAGATATTTCACTTTTTAAAAAATCGTCAACGTAATAAAAGCGAAAATCTTCAGTTATTAAACTAACGACACAGGCTTATTCATTAAACGTTACAAAAGACTTACTAAAATTATGGACATCTTAGGATTTATCTTGGGCTTGGAACCTAAAACTATTGTAATTTCTCTCACCTTCTTTTCTTTCTTTCTTTGTGGCATCGCCCTCATGTCTTTAGCACGAAAAGCTTACAGAAAGGAAGCAGACAAAATTAAATGGGTTTTAGCAATTGTTTTCTTACCTATTGCTGGCGCAACCGCGTTTTTCATTGCAGGATCTCCCCAGCCTATCAGAAAGTAAACAAAGAGATTTATTAAAAAAGGTCAGCAAATTGCATTTGCTGACCTTTTTTAATTACCATAAATCATATTAGGGAAGTGATCAAATGTACGGTAGCACCTTTAATCACTTCCTTAATATCAAGTTAAATTACCAAACTTATTCTGAAAAAAGCGCTTGGTAAAATCTTCTCGAGCATTTACTTCCAAATTGCTAGCTGATACTTCAAATTTCGATTGATAGGCCAATCGTTCTTTCTGAGCTAGTTTGGCTAGTTTTTTCAAACTTGCTGATAGTGGATTCTTGATACGTGCCATCTTTAAATTATTTAATTAAGCCCTGTAATCATAAAGAACTCTTAGCTAGTTGAGGCTAAGCAGCTCTCATTTATTTATTTAAACATGTTCCTTACGCTTTGTCAGTCGACTTGCCCACTGGGTCATGTTATCAACCATTAGGTACATTACTGGTACGATAACTAGGGTCAAGAACGTTGCAAAGACCAAACCATAAATTACTGTCCAAGCCATTGGCCCCCATACGGCAGCATTTTCTCCGCCCATAAAAATATCGGCATCAAATCGGGCAAAAAACCCGAAAAAGTCGATATTTAAACCTGTTGCTAACGGAATTAAGCCTAATACTGTTGTAATCGCTGTAAGTAATACAGGACGCAAACGCGTGTAGCCTGCATGCACCAAACATTCAATGAATTGCGAGGTCGATAAGTGATCGGCTTCTGCTACCCCATGCTTCTTCTTCATTCGCTTACGGGTTAACTCGGTATAGTCAATCAATACAATGGCATTGTTTACCACAACTCCAGCTAGGGAAATAATACCTACACCCGTCATGATGATCACAAAATCATCACCAAATAGTGACAATCCTAATAATACCCCAATCAAACTAAACAACACCGATGCTACAATGATGAACGGTTTAGCCGCAGAGTTAAATTGTGATACTAGAATTAAGAAGATGGCACATACGGCTATTGCCATCGCTTTCGCCAAGAAAGCCATTGATTTAGCCATCTCTTCTTGCTCTCCTGTAAACTTGAATTCTATGCCATCTGGCATTTCATGATTCGACAATAAGGTAGTGATTTGGGCTACAATCTCATTTGGATTATATCCTTCTAACACATTAGAGCTTACCGCAATCATCCGCTCTAAATCCTTACGCTTCACTTCACCGAAAGTAGATGTCATGTCTAAATTCGCAATGGCTGATACAGGTACTTGATGGAAGTTACCTCGGTTATCTCTAAACGTAATTACTTGCTCTTGCAAATTGGTAATCTGGTAGCGGTACTCATCTTGTAATCGTAAATTGATCGGATATTCATCCTCCCCATCTTTGAATTTAGAGACTTCTTTTCCAAAAATGGAAGTTCGCATATTACCAACGATCATCATCGTAGACAAGCCATACCTTCTTGCTTTTGCCCGATCTACACTCATTAAGAGTTCAGGCTTACCCACTGCCAATTCCATCTTTAAGCCATCTAAACCTGCAATATCTGACTGTTGGATGATATTCTTAATTTTATCGGCTTCCTGTATCAATTGGATGTAATCTTCACCCGTTACCTCAATGTTTACAGGTTTACCCGTTGGCGGTCCTTCTTGGTTCTTATCTGTGGAAATCGTTACGCCCAATTCCTGACCATACTTTTTCATGGTAACAGAAATTTCTTTCATGATATCAAAGGTGTTGATTCCGCCTCGCTTCTGGTAATCCACAAAACCAATGGAAATTTTACTTTTATTTGGCGTGATATCCGAACCTCCCCCTTGTTCATTTGGTGGCAAAGTTTCTTTACCCACATTGGTCACTACCGATTTGACAATGTGTTTATAAGGTTCGATCAACTCGAATACTTTGGCTTCCACCTTTTTAGTAATGGCATCGGTTGTTTTTACGTCTGTTCCCTGTGGTGCTTCTGTGAATACATACACATACAGCGGATCTGCATCAGGGAAAAGGATGGTTTGTGGCTGGCTCACAATAAACATTCCCATAGACAAGAACAAGAAGATGATGGTACCGAAGAAGAACAAATAAGGGCGAAAACCTGTTAAGGCAAAACGGAGTGTTTTCTTATACCAATCTTCTAACTTCACTAAGAGCACATTTTGGAACCAATACGCCATGGGTTTCAAAAGGAAAGCATTTGCTAAGCCCATTAAGCCCAATAACATGAGTAAGTTAGGAACGGTATAATTATCGCGTACAAAGTAGAGAATTCCACCCATCACCACTAGGATAACGCCGAAAATAGCAAATCGCACCCTATTTTTTTGTACAGGACTATTATCGACTTTCATGAAAGCTTTTGCCACTACTGGGTTAATTACCAAACCTACAAAGAGTGATGAGGAAAGTACAATGATTAAGGTAATTGGCAAATACTTCATAAACTCTCCCATCAGTCCGCCCCAAAATGCTAATGGCACAAAGGCTGCTAGTGTAGTTGCCGTAGAACTGATAATGGCCAGCGCTACCTCTCCTACTCCTTCTTTTGCGGCTTGTACTGGGGGATATCCTTGTTCCATGAGTCGGTAAATATTTTCAATCACCACAATGGCATTATCTACCAACATTCCCAGTGCTAAGATCAAACCAAAGAGTACGACAATGTTGATCGTCATGCCGGTAAGACCAATCACCAAAAATCCCATTAACATGGATAAAGGAATGGCCACCCCTACAAACATGGCATTTCTTAACCCTAAGAAGAAGAGTAAGACCACAACTACTAAAATTACCCCTGAGATGATACTATTTTCCAGATTGGAAATCTGCTTTTTCATATCATCGGCTTGGTTGTCGGTAAGCACAATGTTCAAGTTTGAAGGAAACTTCTCTTCTTTTGCCCGCTCTAGAATTTCTCGTATTTTCTCGTCTGCAATGATGAGGTTTTCGCCACTCTTCTTAATTACTTTCACTGAAACTACAGGATTGCTCCCGTTTGAAAGTTCATCTCCTCCCTTTGCCAAACGAGCGTAGCTATCACGTTCTACATAGCTATCTACTACTTCGGCCACATCACGTAAATAAATCGGCTCTACTTCTTCCGACTTCACAATGATGCTCTCAATCTCCTTCACCGAATTAAACTCTCCATCTACACGCAATGACCTGCGATAGCCATTGGTGAGGATATCGCCTCCAGACTGCGTCATATTTTCCTCCGCAATGGCCTGTTCAATATCGCCAAAGGTGACTTTGAGCGCAGACATTTTAAACGGATCGGCGTTAATCTGAATTTCTCGATCTACCGCACCAGAAATTTTCACCTTTGAAACCTCGGTTAACGGCTCGATCTCATCCTCTAAGTATTCGGCAAATTCCTTAAGTTTATCAATTTCAAACTCTCCTGATAAGTTAATGATGACTACAGGTATTTCAGAGAAATCGAGCTCAAGTACCGTAGGGTCATTATCCAAATCAGAAGGCAAATCTCCTTTCGCTTGGTCTACCTTATCCTTTACGTCTTGCAAGGCATCTTTTACATCTACATCTTCATTAAACTCTACGATGATTACGGACACATCTTGAATCGACGTACTGGTTACTTTTTTGATTCCCTTGATCGGTTTAATTTCCTTTTCAAGCGGACGTGTAATCAAGTTTTCAATATCGACAGGCGAGTTACCAGGATAAGGTGTATTTACATAAATGGTTGGAAGCGCAATTTCTGGATATTGCTCTTTGGGCAAAGCAACGTAAGTCAAAAAGCCTACTACTGTGATAATGGCAGCCAATATAAATATACTGGTGCTATTATTTACAGCTAAGGTACTTAGCCCAAAATTCCGTTTTACTTGTTCTTCTTTGTTTTCAGACATGGTCTGTATTTTTGAAAGTTGAAATCTGAAAAAGTATCAAACAATCAAGTGCCTAATTTAACAAGCACTTCATTGGTGGTTTTCGCTAGAACTCAACGTATTATTGACATGCTAGCATTCACATCCCCCTATTTGGGTCATCAGTTAGGTTTATGGATTCATTGCCATTTCATCTTTTGCACCTTCAACAGTGCGCACCTCTTCGCCATCAACAATCTCATTATATCCCTTAATTACCACTTTGTCTCCAGCTTTTAATCCACTAGTAATCAACGTATTTCCTTGATAAGATTGTCCCACTTTAATGACTACCTTCCTCACCAACTTTTTCCCGTCATCCTCATTCACCACATATAAAAATCGTTCTCCTGACGTAGATTGTTGCACTAAATGCGAAGGCACAATCATGGCATTTTCCTGAGCAAAATCTTTAATTCTCACTACTGCCATAGCATTTGGTTTCAAATACCCTTGCTTATTTGGCGCTTTCATTTCAATGCGGAAAGTTCTGTTTTTCTCATTGATGGTTTGCCCAATCAAGCTCACTCTCACAGGCATTTCTTCATTAATTGCAGGAAACTTTACCAACACTTTATCGCCTTTACGAATGCTTTTCGTATAAGCTTCTGATACATCTGCAGAGATTTCTACCGTAGCTAAATTCACAATTCGCAATACAGGCTGGGCAGGGTTTGCCATTTCTCCTTCATTCAAGAAAAATTCATCGATTGTACCGCTAATTGGGGCTGTTACGGTAGCGTTCGCCAATTGCGTTTTGGTGGTTGCTAAGGTTTTCTCTAAAGCCTCCTTATCGTTTTTAGCTTGTAAATACTGTAATTCAGAGCCAATTTTTTGTTTCCACAAATTTTCTTGACGTTCAAAAACTACCGTTGCCAATTCCAATCGCTTTTCGATTTCCTCAATTTGCTTATTGATGGTAGCGGCATCTAATACCATTAGGGTTTGTCCTTTACTTACGCGCTGCCCTTCTTTCACATTTTTCCGAATTACCGCTCCGCCCATTTTAGGAAATACTTGTACATCTTTGTCCGATTGCACATTCCCTTGCACTTCAATAAAGTGCTCAAACGTTTGATTTGCCAAGGTAAATACTTCAACTTGTCGCAATGCATCTGCGGGATCAATTCCCTTCTCGTCGTTAATTTGCCCTTCTAATGCGGTAATTTTAGCATTCAACTCTGCCACTTGTTTACGCAACTCCTTCACCTTGGCCTCACGCTCCTCTAAGGTTTGGGGTTCTTCATCAGAACCACCGCCACAAGCAGTGATGAATAATGCGATGATGAGGATGAAAAAATTAGTTCTCATTGTAATCTCTTATCGTTTAGTTGAAACGTAATTTCATAGTTAGTTTAATGATGAGTGATTTATTCACTCACCAATTTACCCACAGCTTTGTCGTAATCAGCTTTAGCAATAAGTGCATCATATAACGCTGAAAAATAGCTATTTTGGGCATCTAATAAGTCCGTTTCAGCTTGAATCACTTCCAAACTAGAACCGACACCTTCTTTGTATTTGATTTTTGTTTTGCTGGCTATCTTCTTGGCTAAGTCGATATTTTCAGATTGAGCTTTGAGTGTAGAAATGCTGTTACTCAAGGTATTTGCAGCAGTAATACGCTCCCAATCAATTGTTTTTTCCAATTGCTTGATACCAAATTCCGTTTTTTGCAATCGCAATTGCGCTTGCTGGATTTGGTATTTCTTACGGAGGCCATCAAAAATGGGCACTCTTAAAGACAAGCCTAATCCACCATAGTTATTCCAATTATTTCCGTTCAACTTGTATAAATCAAAGGTATTTGAAGCTCCGTTGTAACCATAGTTCGCAAAAAAGGAAAGCGTAGGATAATATCCCATTCGATATCGCTTTTCATCCAACATATCCAATTCGCGCTGCACCTGATAAACGGCATACTCTGGACGTTGACCGTAATCAAAGCCTTCTTCTTCAATCAGTTGGTTATCCATTTGAATGGTTACCAGTTCATCCGATAAGGCTATTTTTTCCACTACAGACATCCCCATCGTGAACTTCAACATGTTTAAGCTGTTGATAGAGAAACGCTCTAATCGCTGTCTTTCACTCACTAAATTGTTGTGTGTCACCGTGAGTTTATCTACATCCAATTCCTCTACAAAACCATTGTCGTACAAGGCTTTAGTTTCATCCAACAACTGCTTAATGCGTTCAATGTTTTTATCCAATAATGCTAAGCGTTCTTTCGTAACCAATACTCCGTAGTATGATTTGGTTACATTTAATGCCACCTCTGCTTTGGTCACTTCCGCAGCCTTTTTAGAAAGGTTTGTATACACATCAGCGGCTTTCAGACCTAAAAAATACGTTCCATCAAAAACCAATTGTTCTAAGGAGAGCGCAGCCAATCCAGTGTGAGGTAAACCAAATTTAAAGGCGACTACATCATCGTCCGATGCATTAGGATCAAAGTTAGTTGCAGGGAAAAACTGCGTTTGAATTACGTAGTTATTCGTGTATTCGATTTGTCCATTGATTTGCGGTAAACCTGCTGCTCGTACTTCTCCGACTGTTGCCTCAGCTATTTTCGTATCAATATTTGCATCAATCATGCTCGCATTGCTCTTGAACGCATATTCGATGCATTCTGCTAAAGACATGCGTTGGATTTCCTCCGCATCTTGAGCCTGTAACTCGACTGAAGCAAGTACCAAACTGATGAAAAAACTAAAGGCATAATATACTTTGTTTGTTATCATGCTAATGACGTTTGTTGTTCTATCTCTTGTAAATAGTGATTGAATAATTCTTGTCCTTTTGTTGTGGTAACCCCATATACAAAATGGGTAAACATTTGCTCTTGCACATGTGCAATATCATATTCGCTAGGGGAAAACACCTCAGGGTCGAAGCCAACTTCTACATGAGCTATTCGCATTTGAGCAATTACAGAGATATCGATTTCTTCTCGAATTACCCCTTCCTTTTTTCCTCTTTCTAAAGCATCGACAATCGTTGATTTAAAACAACGATCTTTCATATCCAAATACACTTGCCAAGCATCCGGATGGTATTTCTTTAAATCGAATAATAACCCCGGATTCATTTCTTTTGTTTTTTCCCGAAACTTTACCGATAACAATACCATTTCATGAATGGAATCTTTGGATACGCGTTGTATCTCCATCATTTCTTCATAATCCTGATTCATCAGGTACTCCATGCACACCTTCACCACCTCTTTTTTGTCTTTAAAATGCTGGTAAATGGTTTTCTTTGAGATGGATATGCGGTTTGCAATATCGTCCATGGTTACACTCCGAACTCCGTAGCGCATGAACATATCTGCTGTTTTTTCAATTATCCTTTCCTTCATCTAATTAATCGTTCTGAATCGTATCGTGTATTTGGTTAAGTGGTTAGTCTCCAAACACCTGTTCCACATCCAACACAGGCAAAACTACAGAAACTTTTGACTCACTGAAAGTTTCCGTAGTATTTAAGGTGTTTATTGTTTCTTTTGGGTAATTATTGGTTATGAAAGGAAATTGCAATGGTTTGCAACGGTACGTAAAGCAGATTTTAACAAGGTTTTAAGATGTAAGGTTTGATCTCTTTTCATACATTTAGAAAGAGCTACTCTACCCGATGATTTAACAATTAAATCTGCTATTCAAGGCTTCTGAGCCTTGAATCCATCATCGAAA
>JBMYQA010000280.1:0-8102 GCA_049600855.1 Flammeovirgaceae bacterium
TGAAATGTTCGGTCAATAATCAATTTCAAATCCACAGCTTCATAGACCTCATTGATATTATTCTTGATTCGGAGTGTTGTATTTAGGTCTTTGATAACGATATCAATATCGTTGGCAGATCGCTTAATTTTAGGCCATAACATGCGTTTTTCGTCTTCAGTAGTGCTATTTTCATACAATTGAAAGAGGCCAAGTAAACGTGCAACAGGGCCCCTAATATTGTGGGCAATCACGTAATTGAATTGTTCGAGCTGTGTGTTGTTTTGAATCAGCTCTTTATTTTTAATCACCAATTCGTGGGTTCTATGTGTGACTTGTTCAATCAATTGTTCTTTGTCAAATTGCAGCTTTTGATTTTGAGATTTTATCTTTTGTTCATCAACCACAAGCGCTTCTAGTAGCTCTTGGAATACGCCTTCGCGCTTGATTAATTCATTATTTTTGGAATGAATAGCATGACTTTGTGCTTCAATTTGCTGTTTCTGTTGGCTGATTTCCTCATTCTTTTTATTCAGTAACAGGTTAATGTTCTTTTCTTTGTGATAGCTGATCCAAATGTAGACAAAGGCAATAGTTAAAATACCACCTCCGACCATGGCCACCCATAATTTGAGTTGTTGGTTTTTAGCAGTAAGCTCCCGTTCTTTTTTTAAGCTGATGACTTCTTTTTCCTTCTTTTCAAAATCATGATGGAGCTGAATGTCCAATATCTCCGATTCCTTATTAATCTGAAAAAGTGAATCTTGCCAAATGAAGCTGGTTTCAAGAAACTCAAAGGCTTTCTGATGATTTCCCAGCTGATTGTTTACCATGGCCAAATTTTTATACGTACGTATAATCACATCTAATCGACACTTACTTCGGTGGTTTTCAATGATTTTTAGCGCTTCTTCATAATAGCGATAAGCCTGATGAGTTTTATTTTCTTTAATGGCAATGTTACCTAACTGATTAAGTGTTGTTATACTATTATTGTATTCGAGGAATTTTTGAGAATAAGCTAAATCTTCTTTGAGTAAAGGGATAGCCTGTTGGTAATCACCTTGTAGTAGGTATACATCTCCAATATTTCCTTTTGCGATGCCTATCCAAATGGTATCTTTATAAGTGGTGGCGAGTTGTATGGCTTTTTCAAAACTCTTGATGGCAAGCTCATACTGCTTTTCGCGTTCTGCAATTAATCCAACGGTATTAATGATGCTAATCTGTATGCGAGGGGTTAAATAGTTTAAGTCTCCTTCCATTAATTTGGAAAGGTAGATTTTTGAAGTCTTCAGGTTGTCGCCCCAATAATGAAGCATCGCTACTTGATAATTGCATTCTGCTGCATCTTCCACAAAACCCAAAGAGTCATAAATCAGTAAAGCCTCTAAAGAATAGTTCAGGGCGGCAGCCTTTTTTTTGTTGTAGGTATACATTATCCGCCGTCCGATAAAAGAGGCTGCATCTGCAATAGCTAAGGTATGACCAGTTGCTTTCACATCTTGATAGAGGTGGAGGGCTTCCTCTAAATCTACTTTATTAAAATATTTTCCTTGTAGTACTAGCTTGGTTAACTGTGCTAAATAACGAGTGACTTGTGGTTTTCCTTTTACAGACGTTTCGATTCTGTTTAATAATTGTAAAACAGCGGCTTCAGAAATGCTATGTCTAGGAGGAGAATATTCCTTGATTTTTGCGAACAGTGCCCTACTTTCATAAATTGTACTGTGTGGTAATTGGTCAAATAACGAATCGAGTTTATGCTGACCAAAAATAAATTGAGGGCTTAACCATGAAGCAAAAAGTACAAGAAATAAAAGAAGACATTTGTGTTGTCTTGTTGTCATAGTTGAGTTATCCAAAGAAGCTGATCTATTGTAATGATACTAATGTGTATAGTTAGGGTGATATTTTTATACTGGGCAATGTAATAGGAGAAAAATACAAGTTTATTTACAGATAAACGAATGATGAAAGTGGTAATTATGTAAGTTACCAGAATAAATTCAAAAGTCCCTGCAAACGTATTTTACAGGGACTTTAATATAAATAGCTTACTGATGAGTTATTTTCTTAATGTCATTTCATCAACAAGGTGTTTGGCATTTGCATATTTGTCGATAATGAACAGCACATATCTGATATCCACATTGATGCAACGTTGAAGTTCTGGTTCAAAAGCAATATCACCACTCATCGCTTCCCAGTTACCATCAAAAGCAACACCAATTAACTCTCCTTTTGCATTAATCACAGGACTTCCTGAGTTTCCGCCAGTAATGTCATTATTGGTTAAGAAACAAGTAATTAATTCACCGTTTTCAGCATACTGACCAAAATCTTTTTTTACGAGTAAATCGTGGAGCTTAGGAGGTACGTGGAATTCTTGATCATTTGGAATCTCTTTTTCAAGAATACCTTTGCTTGTAGTAACATAATCGTAATTCACTGCATCTTTGGCTTGGTAAGGAAGTACGGTGCCGTAAGTAAGACGCATGGTGGAGTTGGCATTAGGATAATATTTTTTATTCGCATTCATTTTTCGAATACCATCAATGAATAAACGATTACCCTTAGCTATTTTTTGAGTAGCAGGTCCCATTTTAGGGGCAATATTCGTTCTAAAATTGGTGAAAATGGAGTTAATAGCGGCCATCGCAGGATCTTTACTCAATACTTTAGCAGATGGATCTGCTAAAAATGCATTTAGCTCAGATTGATCTGCAAAAATTGATTTTTTGAATAATACAGCAGCATACTTTTCAAAGTTACCTTTGTATTTACTGTTTATAGTTGTAAACAGATCAGGATGTTGATTTTTAGGTACACCTTTGTAATACAGCTCCAATAAAGCTGCAGTTACTTTTTGATCGGTAGGCGCATTGTATTCTTTATAAAAACCTTCGGCTCGTTTCTTTAAGCTTTCAGCCATTTTCTTGATTTTACCTTGGTCGGGATCACTGGCATTCAAAGCCTCATCAAGTGATAAGAACCTAAACGCAAAGCGTAGAATTTCAGAACCTAAAGCTGCTTCATTCAGGTAAACTCTTGATAAAGCTAGCTCTTGCATTTCGGCATAGCCTTCTTCCAGTAGTTTAGTGGCCTCTCCGTATTTTTCCTTTCTGCTCTGATCAGCAGTAACCCATTTGTTGAACTGATCTTCTAAGGCTTTTTTCTTATCGTAGACTTTTAAGCGCTTTAAGCCTGCTTGCTGACCAATAAAGTATTTCCAATAATTACTTACCGAAGCATATTTAGAAGCATATTTTAATCGGATTTCTTCACTTTCATCCATGTCTTCTTTAAGCAAATCAAGGCGTTCTCCTCGGATTTTAACGGTAGTAGGTTGACTTTTCTCTAAAGCCATTTTTACACCATACGAAGAAAGGTAACGATCGGTGCTACCCGGATAGCCCATTACCATGGCATAATCTCCTTCTTTTACACCTTTTAATGAGATGGGTAAATGATGCTTAGGCTTCAGTGGAACATTGTTTTCGCTGTAATCTGCTGGTTCATTATCTGGGCCAGCATAGATGCGCAACATCGAGAAGTCTCCTGTGTGGCGAGGCCACATCCAGTTGTCAGTATCGCCTCCAAATTTACCTACAGCTTCTGGCGGAGCACCTACTAATCGTACATCACGGTACGTTTTGTATACAAAAAGGTAAAATTCGTTACCAGCAAAGAAAGATTTTACCTGAACATCATATTTACCATCTTCTGACGCTTTGCCTTCAAGCTCTTTAGCTGCTTGGCGAATGGCTCCAGCACGATCAGCATCACTCATCTCATCACTCACATTAGCCAATACTTTTTCAGTAACATCTTCCATTCTAACCAAAAAGGAGGCGGTTAGACCAGGGTTTGGGAGTTCTGATTTTAGATCCTTGGCCCAAAAACCATCCCGAAGGTAATTATTTTCTGTAGTGCTATTGTCTTGAATAACATCATACGCACAATGATGATTAGTCAGGATCAAGCCTTTATCAGAAATGACCTCAGCGGTGCAAAAACCTCGGCCAAGTCGTACAATCGCATCTTTAAGGCTAGAGTTGTTAATGCTATAAATTTCTTCAGGAGTGAGCTGTAAGCCCTTTTTTTGCATGTCCTCATAGTTTAATCGTTTGATGAACATGGGGAGCCACATGCCTTCATCAGGAGGGGTTGCATGGGCAAAAAAACTGCTTAGTAAGCATGCAGTTAGCAGCAATATTTTTCCTTTCATATGTATTAGATTGTTAAGTTAGGTATTTCAGTATATATCAGTTTATGCTGATACACACTGGTATACAGTTGAATTAAGAATTACTTAGTGGATAATTTTAATTAAGTGGTATTAACTTTCAAAAGTGCCAAATTATTTTAAAAATCTAAATCGTTTTTGATTAGAGGTTAAAATAGTAGTTTTTGTAGGTTGTTATCCTAAATTATCGGACACAAAAATGGACAAGGAAACTCCTTGTCCATGTGTTTTTTGCAAATATCAATATTTTATCTATTTCCCCAAGTATTATTACTGGATTTCAAACACTAATGCCTGACTTGGTAGCAACCGCATTGGAATGCCTTTAGTGACGGTCTCCTGAGGGGTTAAGTTGAATTTAATTCCTGTTTTACAAAAGATATCTATTCCGATTAATGGGGTATATTGGTGTAGTCCGACTGTTTCGTAAACATGCTTTGATAGTTTTAAGTGAATACGGAACTCTGTACTTTTATCGAAGTTGATAACAAAAAGTAGTTTTTGTTGTCCACTATGTCTAAAATAAGCATAAACTTTATCCGAAGGATAGTGCGGAGAATTGAGGTTTAAATATTGTAGGTCGTAAAACTCTCCTGCATAAACTGCTGGATAGTCCTTACAAAGCGTGAGTATGTTACTGTATTTTTCACGGAGTCGGATTTGCCATTTCTCTAATTTTCCTCCATCAAATTTTCCATTATTCATCCATTTTTGATGTTCAGGCACTCCACAATAATCGAAAATGGAAGTTCTGCCATCATCTCCACTAAAGCCACTTTCCCCTTCTGCAGATTCACCTACTTCTTGCCCAAAGTAAATCATGACAGGACCTTTATTTAAGGTTGCTGTTACGACCATCGCAGGGAGGGCAGCAAAAGCATCAATCGCGAATTTATTAGAGGCAACTCGTTGTTCATCATGATTTTCTAAAAATCGAAGCATATGAGTTTCCAATCCCTCTTGTGAACGCCAACATTGCGTAATGGCATCCACAGAGGCGTTGTGTTCAGTGATTGCCCTGAGTGAATCATATAACTCAACCTTATCGTACAGGTAATCAAACTGGCCTGCATAAATAAATTCACGGTAACGAGCTGGGTTATAGATTTCGGCAATGAAAATCATGGAAGGGTAAGCCGCTTTTATTGTTGGAATTACCCATTCCCAAAAAGCCAAAGGCACCATTTCAGCCATATCACATCGAAAACCATCTACCCCTTTCTTCGACCAATACAATAAGACATCTAGCATCATGTGCCAAGTCTTCGGAATGGGGTTAAAGTACTGAGAGCCATCAGCCAAATAATCTACACCATAATTCAATTTTACCGTTTCATACCAATCAAATTCAGATGGGCGGTTATGAAACACATCATTACCCGTTGCTTTGGCAGGATATTCTTGATAAGCAGCAATATTTTTAACCGTCATGCCATTTAACTCAAGTGCTTGATCAGGAATGTAGTAAAAGTTATTATTCGGCGAAAATTGCATAGTTGGATCATCGTGCTCTCCAAAATCGGTCACTTCTTTGGGTTTTGCATCGGAATAATAAAATCGGGCTACATGGTTGGGAACGAAATCAATAATCACTTTCAAGCCCTGTTTATGAGTACGCTTTACCAAAGCCTCAAACTCTTTCATTCGATTAGGCACCACATTGGCTAAATCCGGATTGACATCGTAGTAGTCTTTGATGGCATACGGCGAACCCGCTTTACCTTTAACAACACTTGGATGATCTTTATGAATGCCGTATGTTGTATAATCGGTTTGTGTGGCATGTTCTATGACCCCTGTATACCATACATGACTCATGCCTAGTTTTTTAATTTCCTTAAGTGCCTTCGTACTTATGTCTGAAAACTTGCCAACCCCATTTTCCTCTAAGCTCCCATTGAACTTATTATTCGTGTTTTTGTTTCCAAATAAGCGGGTAAAGATTTGATAGATAGCGATCTTACTCATAATGTATTGGGTTGAAAATAGATTGGTTCTAAATTAGGGTAGAAAACTTTTCTCACAAATGATTTTTAATGATCAATAACTAATTTTTCTCAGTTGGAACATTTAAATAGCTCATATATGCCGCCCAAGATTATCGAGTTAGCCCAAAATTTATTATTAGGCGTAAAAAAAGGAGAAGAGGTCACTGGTATCCGTAAAGCGTTACATGAATTGGATGAGGGAGCGCTGCTGAGCTTCATGACGAATGATTCATCTAAAGTCGCGTTTTGGTTGAATATTTATAATGCGTTTATTCAACTGATCATTAAAGAACAGCCCGAGTTGCATCGTAAAGGAAAAGCATTTTTTACCAAAAAGGTCATTTCAATTGCCTGTCACGAAATAAGCTTTGACGATATAGAGCACGGTATTTTAAGAAAAAGAAAGTTTAAATATGGATTGGGCTATATCCCTTCCTTTTTTAATAATGCCTTTGTGTTGCAGCATCAAGTTTCAAGGTTAGACTTTAGAATACACTTTGCGTTGAATTGTGGCGCAAAAAGCTGTCCGCCAATTGCTTTTTACTCACCTGCCAATTTGGAAGCAGAGTTGGAAATGGCAACCGCTGCTTTTTTAGAAACAGAAACTACATTTAATAAAGCCCAAAATACGGTGTATGTAACAAAACTCATGCTTTGGTTTTTAGGGGATTTTGGAGGCCGAAAAGGAATCCTATCTAAACTGAAACAATATGGAGTAATTCCACAAGATGTTCATCCTAAAATAAGATTTCAAGCTTACGATTGGAGCTTAGCGTTAGCCAACTTTGTATAATTACCTGCTTAGAAAAAAAAGTAATGGATGTAATACCAGTATATTTTGTAGGTGATAGGTCATGTACTTAGATAAGGCAAATGAAAATCTTGATATAGTGCAATTCGTCTTTGATAAATACAATTTATTGTAAGCGATCACTTTGTAATAAAATGAAAATAGGTTACATTTATAAGAAATCTACTGCATTATAAAACTAATCAACCTCATTTGCTTTGGATAATAAAGAAGGCATAATAGATGATGCAAAGGAGCATTTCCGTAGAGGCTTTTCTGTTATGCTCCCTATGGAAAATGCATTTATGCATATTGGTGTATTTTTAGGTTGGGTAATTGAACGAGAACTTTACAGTGAACTTTTTGCTGATGAAGGAGATACCCAAATTTTTCGTTTCCTTAATCATGGCTTGAGTTGTGTATTACTTGGTGCAGTTTGGGATGGCTGTGTGAGCTATGAACAACTAAATCAAGAGGGCTTAGATTTTGCCATCGATTATTATGAAAGCGGGCAATACCTCATTGACTATAAAGAAACACTTGCAAAAAATCTTAAATCGTTATTTCAGGTAAAAGATAATCGCATGAATTATGAACGCATGCGAAATGTGTTAGATAAGCGTTTCAAAGAATGGAAATTGAAGAAGGGTAATGTCAAAAAATGGAATAAAGTAGAAGCGGTTTAATTGTTTTAATATGGATATAAAACAACTCAGCCTATACGTGATGGCTGGATTTTATTTTCTTGCTGGGGTAAATCACTTTATCATGCCAAAATTTTACCTGAAAATCATGCCTCCTTACCTGCCAAAACCAAAGCTATTAAATTTACTTAGTGGTTTCGCTGAAATGTTGCTGGCTATTTTATTGTTATTTTCAATAACTTCCCATTGGGCCGCATGGGGAATAATTGTACTACTATGCGCTGTTTTTCCTGCAAACATTTATCATCACCAAAGGTCAAAAAACAAAGCTTTGACTTTAATCAGGCTGCCCATGCAATTCTTATTCATTGCATGGGCATGGTGGCATACCTTTTAAGCAGCAATTCTCACTTTGTCATCTTGAACGATAGTGAAAGATCTACGTGCCCATT
>JBMYQA010000281.1:0-8078 GCA_049600855.1 Flammeovirgaceae bacterium
CTAGCAACTCTTAGGCAAATTACTATATTTGGTCTGTATAAATTTATGGGATATACGAACCCATCACAGACCTGTTCAAAAGAAGTGAAACTTAACACAAGCGAAATTGAAAAAAATTGCAGTTTTCACATCAGGAGGAGATTCACCAGGCATGAACGCCTGCGTGAGGGCAGTAGTTCGAGGCGCGATATATAATGGAGTAGAGGTTTACGGAATCATTAGAGGGTATAAAGGGATGATTGAAGGTGATTTTCGCGAGCTGAATTCCCACTCAGTAAGTAATATTATTCAACGCGGTGGCACCATGTTGAAGTCGGCTCGTTCCGAAGAATTTCGAACGAAAATGGGACGAAAAAAAGCGTATGAAAACATCCAAAAGTTCGGTATTGAAGGCATGGTAGCCATTGGCGGAAACGGCACATTCACTGGCGCTGAAATTTTCCACACTGAATATGGTATCCCAACAGTAGGTGTACCCGGCACCATTGATAACGACCTGTACGGTACAGATTACACCTTAGGCTTCGATACTGCCGTAAACACAGCATTAGAAGCTGTCGATAAAATTCGCGATACAGCAGATTCTCACGATCGTGTGTTCTTCATCGAAGTAATGGGAAGAGACGCTGGCTATATTGCCATTCAAACAGGAATTGGTTGTGGCGCTGAGTTAGTGATGGTTCCCGAAAACCCCGATAGCATTGAAGATGTGATTGAAACCTTACGCTCAGGAAGAGATCGCGCAAAATCATCTGCAATTGTAGTAGTTGCCGAAGGAGAAGAAGTCGGCAGTGCGCATTACATTTCACTCAAGGTGAAAGAAGAACTTCCTAAAATGGATATTCGTGTAACCACGCTTGGTCACGTTCAGCGTGGAGGCGCACCAACGGCTATCGATCGCATCTTAGGAAGCCGATTAGGACTAAATGCATTGGAAGGGTTACTCGATGGCAAAACTAATGTAATGGCAGGTATGATTAACGACAAAGTCGTGTTTACTCCTTTTGGCGATGCCATCAACAAGAAAAAGCCATTTAATAAAGACTTGATTAAAATGGTGAATATTTTGAGTATTTGATTTAATGATAGCTACTTGATAAGTACAGACAAGGCATCGCCTTGTCCGTACGGGCAGCTATTCATTTATGCATTCACCAACTCCATTGCTTCCTTTTCTTCCCCACCCTCTTCTGGATCTATTCGATTTTTGCTGGTAAACCATTTATACAAAATTGGGACAATCAATAAAGTTAATAAGGTAGAGGAAATCATTCCCCCAATGATCGTCCATCCTAATGGTGACCACAAATTGCTATTGGTTAAGGTTAAAGGTAATAAACCTACAATAGTGGTTAGCGTTGTTAAGATAATTGGTGTAAAACGGGTTTCAGCGGCCTTCATAATGGCTTCTTTGAGTTCCGTTCCTTTGGCTAGTAATTGATTGCTGTAATCCACCAAAATAATGGAGTTGTTTACCACAATCCCTACCAAACTGGTGAATCCTACAAAAGCAAAGAAGCTAAAAGAAAACCCTGTAATGTATAAGGCCAAAATGGAGCCTGCAAAGGCCAATGGAATGGCCGAAAATACGACAAACGGCTGTTTGAATGATCGAAATTGCAACACCAATACGGCAAAGATCAGAACTAAAGCTGCAATGAGAATTTGCCCTAAGCCTCCAAACGATTCTTGTTGCCCTTCATACTCCCCTGCAACATAATATCCATAATTTTCAGGGAATTCATAGTTATCCAGTTGGGCAATGATCTCTTCGGTTACTTCAGCCGTTTTATAGCCTTCTAACACATTGGCCGTAATCGTGACATTTCGCTCATAGTTGTAATGGAAAATCTTAGAGGCACTCGGCTGAAAGGTTAAGTCTGCCACCTGACGGAGTGGTACTTGTGCTCCAGCCATGGTGGTAATGTAAATTTTATTAAAATCATCAATGGTCATTTCCTCATCAAAAGGCATACGCACCACCATGTCGTACTTATCGCCACTTTTGAGGTTCACTTCTCCCAAATTTAACCCCGTCAAACCAGCTCTTACGGTTAAATCTACATCATTTAAAGGTAATCCAATCAATCCTGCCTTATCCCGATTAACAGCTACTTTCAACTCTGTTTTACTAATGGCAAAAGGATTATCGACATTCAAGGTTCCTTTCGTTTGGGTAATCATTTGCTCTACATCGAGACTTAACTTTTTTAAGACTGCTAAATCTTGTCCCAGTACTCGAATTGCTATGGGTGCTTCATATGGAGGTCCATTTTTGAGTTCATCGACTGTAATTCGCGCTCCTGTATACTGATCAAAATTCATTCGGAGCCAATCTAAGAATGGATAAAAAGAATCTTGCTCCCATTCTTTCAAATTGATCACAATTTGTCCATAAGATTTATCAAAGTTTTGCGGGGAACGATTATAATACACTCGTGGATTTCCATGCCCAATATTGGTTGCATAGTTACTGACCAAATCTACCGTATCAATCAGGCTTTCTACCCAATCCACCGCTTCTTGAGTTTTGTTCATATTCGTTCCCTCGGGCGTTTTAATATCGACCAATACCAAACCTTTATCAGCCGTTGGGAAAAAGCTCACCCCAACAACGGGAAATAGCATGATACTTCCCACAAATGACAATATTGAGATTATGAGAATCACAAATGGCCATTTTAAAGAAAATCGGAGCATTGGGCGGTACACATTTTCAATCACAGTCGCTAAAAAGCGCTCAATTAACTTCGGTTCTGTTCTTGGCTTAAATTTTAGGAACTTACTCGAAAGCAGTGGTGTAAATGTCAATGCTAATAACAGGGAAGCAATCAAGCAACAGATCACGATAACGGGTAAAGCACGCAAAAACTCACCTGGCCCGTTATTCAACATGATTAATGGGAAGAAGGACAATACGGTCGTTACCGTAGAACTGACTACCGGCCAACCCACTTCAGAAGTTGCCAAGATAGCTGCTTCTTTAATTCGATAACCATCCTTTAAAAAGCGATTGATGTTTTCAATGACCACAATGCCGTTGTCTACTAACAAACCAAGCGCGATCACCAAGCCAGCAATTGAAATTTGATTCATGCCATAGCCTAAAAAGTCTAAAGCGCCAATGGCCATAATGACCGAAGTGGGAATTACAGTCATCACAATCAGCGAGGAGCGACCATCTAAAAAGATAAATAGAATGGCTCCAACAAGTAAAATACCTTGCAATAGGTTTAAGAAGAAATCGTTGATTCGCGCTTCAACTGCAGGCGCTTGAATAAATGCGGATTCTAACTGAATCGAATGAGGCAAAGACGTTTTAAATTCGTCAATGATTTGATTGACCTGCTCAGAAACATCCAAAATATTCTTACCGCCTTTTTGCGTCACAGATAAAAAGATGGCACGTTCTCCATTGAAACGTCCTTTGTAAGTTTCATCTTCGTAGCCAAGCGTGACCTCCGCAATATCTTTCAAGTAAACAATGCGATCGTTATACGCATTAACCACCGAGTTTTGAATTTCCTCCAAGGATTTGTACCCCCCACTCGTTTGGATATTAAATACCTTTGTACCAGCATTAACAGTTCCACCAGGCACCGTCGTATTATTTCCTTGTAGTATGCCTACAACCTGTTTGAGTGGAATATTTTGCGCAGCCATTTTCTGAAAATCTAACGAGACTTTAATTTGCTCTTCAGGATAGGCTTCAATCTCCACATCGCGCACCCCTGAGAGTTTATCTAATCTAGCCTCCAAGCGTTCTGCTTGCTGCACTAGTTGTTTATAGGGTGCATCTTCTGATACAAATGCCAGTTGGAAAATATTGACATCAAGCGGCGATACTTTGCTAATATCTAGTTTTAAAATCCCATTGGGTAATTCAGATTGAATATTTCCAATGGCAACGGATATTTCATCAAACTTATCATCGATATCAATGCCAAACTTGGCATCAATACGCATGAACAAAATGCCTTCTTGAATGGTCGTTTGAACCTTTTCAATCTCTTCAATTTCTTTCAGCACATCCTCAATCGGGTCTCCCACCAGTTTTTCCATATCTTGCGGACTCGTGCCTGGATATACCACCAATACCCGATAAATCGGAAAGTTAGTGTCTGGGTCCTCTGACCGCGGCATCGTTATGAAAGAGATGAAACCTGTTAATACAGATAGGAATACCAAAATGAGCACAAATTGGTAATTTGCTATGGCTATTTTGGGGAGTTTCATTATGATTATTTTTTAAAACTGAAGTGTATGCCTCCAGTTTTGAGTTAATGATTCAACTAAGAAGCTTACTTGTGATCAATCACCGCCATGGTTATGCGACTGATGCAGACTAATTCCTCCGCCTCATTGGTGATTTTAATTTCCCAAACGTGCGTTCGTTTTCCAATGTGCACCGGTTTGGCAACCCCTAACACATAGCCCTCCTTGACACCTTTGATATGATTCGCATTAATTTCTAGGCCCACACAATACTGTTTCGCAGGATTTACAAACAGTGTAGCGCCAATGCTGCCTAGCGACTCTGCCAATACTACCGAAGCACCTCCATGTAATAAGCCAAAAGGCTGTTGGGTTCGATGATCTACAGGCATTTTTGCAGCAACGTGATGCTGATCAACACTTACTATCTCTATCCCAAGGTGTTTCACCATATTGGTTTCACAAAATGCTTTAATTTGTTCTAAATTTGGGGTTAAGTCAGCCATATGTTAAGACAGGTTAATGAGGTATATATAAAATCAGTGAAATTATAGGATTACTTAATAGCCATCCCATCTATATTCCCTTCGATACGGATCGCTGTATTTTCGCCCAAATACATATTTCCATCCATAATGACTTGGTTAGCGCCTTTTAAGTCATCGGCAGGAACCACAAAAAAGTTACTACCAATATCCAGCGGCCTCACCATGAGTCGAGTTGCTTTTTGCCCGTCAGCAGAAGGCGTATACACATAAGCCCGATCATGCGTTGCTTCTACTAAAGCTCCAAGTGGTAAGCGGTAATGACTGGCTTGATTGGAAGGATAGATTTTCACTTTTCCAACAAAGCCTTTTTTTAACACCAAATCTGATGCAGCTAGGGTTAACTCCACCTCAAATGTACCTGTGCGCGGATCAGAAGATGCTGCAAGCTCTGACACTTTAGCTGAAAACGTTTCTCCCCGATAAGCATCAAAGGTCACTTCAGCTTTGTCTCCTATTTTCAATCGAACGACATCTTTATCGGCTAAGCCAATTCGGATGACTTGTGCGCCTGTAGTTGCGCCAATAAAAAACACAGGTGTTCCAGGACCGATCAACTCTTGGCGTTCGGCAAATCGTTTCAACACTTTGCCATTACTAGGTGCATAAATTGCGGCATACTTCTGGTTAAATAAAGCGATTTTCAAGTTAGACGCTGCCACTTCTAATCCCGTTTTAGCATTTTGAACTTGTTCGAGGGTGGCTACAGAATCTGCATAGAGATTTTGAGCACGCTTGAGATCTCTTTCCGATTTATCTACTGCACTTTGCGCTTGTCTGACGCGCGCATTGATTTCTGCTTGCTCCAATCGCGCAAGTAACTGCCCTTTTCGAACACGCTGTCCTTCTTCCACAAAAATCTGTTCAATAATTCCACCAACTTTAAATGAAAGTTTGGTTTCTGATTTTGAGCTCAACACCCCACTACTGATAATTGGCAAGGGTTGATTCGTTGCTTTCACATTGATTACCTTGACATTAATGGGCTTACTGGCAGATGGCTGCACCGATGACTGTTCCTTTTCTTTTCCACAGGCGACTATGAGAAATAGGCCAAAAACCAAAAAAGAAATGTCTTTGAGTTTTAAGTTTTTCATTTGAAAATTTATTCAATATGCTAACAATCAATTCATTAAATTCGTTGAATCTGTCTTGGAAAAGCAGCAAATGCCACCTTTCCAAGCTTAGATTCCACTCAACATGAAACTGCATTTAATGTGGCGTTCTTGCAATTTCTTTTAGTCAGGTTATAAACCAACAGCTCTTTCTAATGCGGTTTTCTTAATCAATAGATCGTATTGCGCAATAACCAATGCCAAACGTGCATTTGTATATTTCGTTTGTGTATCTAGCAATTGAAAAGATGGAATAACTCCTTCTTTGTGCTTCCGTTTGGTGATGTTGTAATTACGCTCGGCACTTTTTAAAGCAGCATTTGAAGTTGCAATAACTTGTTTTGCAGCATCATACGCATAGTATTTTTCTTTTACCTGCAAACGGATTTGATTTTTCAACTCGTCGTATTGATTCTCTAGTATTGATTTATCGAGTTGTGCTTTTTGGTAAGTGGTCTTGTTTTGCCCGCCCTTATAAATATCCCACGTCAATGAAAATTGCACTAGCGCAAAATCTTGTGTATTGTCAAACTTGTAACCAAATCCTTGATAACCTAAGTCACCCACTAAGGCCAGTGAAGGCATCGCTTTCCGTTTGTGCATCATAATCAATTGCTCTTGTGCATTCACAGCAGACTGTAATTGATCGAACTCATCGCGTTGCTTTAAGGCTTCACTTTCCATTTCATTCAAATCCACTTCGGCAATGGCTAATGCAGCAATTAATTGCTCATCCAACTCAATTTCTTCTTGTAAATCCCGATTCAATAAGAAATTAAAGTACGCTTTTGCCAATTCCTTATTTTTATGCGCATGCACCAATTCTTGGTCAATTTTACTGATTTCATATTCAGCCCCATAAATCACCTCATTCGTTGCTTTGTCATTGGCAACCAAACTTTTATTTACACGAAGGATTTCCTCCAGCAAGGTCTTCGTATCCTCATAAATTGTCGTTACTTTATGCGTTTGCAGGTATTGATAATAAGCGGTCTTGATTTCTTTAATCAGTTCTTTTTCATAGGTTTTTTGTTTCGCCTGTTGCACAGATACCAATTCTTGTTGTGCTTTATAGCCATAGTAGATATCTGTATTGAAAAGGGGCTGAATCACTCGGAACTTCGTTTCGTGGAACTTATGGGGCAAAAACTGAATGGACTCGTTCGCAATCATGGGAAACTGGTCTGTTCCTGAAAGTTGATTTAACGAACCGTATACCGGATTTAGTAAATCACCAATCGGAAAATCAATGGTTCGCCCTCCCCAAGCTAGGGTATACGAAGCTTGGAAACTCACTTGTGGTTTGAATAAGCCCCTCGCCTCTTCTAGGGCTTTCAAACTTTTTTCGATATGGAGTCCTTCCTTCTTTAAAGCTAAATTACTTTGTAACCCCTGTTGTACATAGTTCTCAAGAACTGTAGATTGACCATAGGCCAACTGATTGGTTAGTAGCCATAAAAAGGCAAACCCCAACTTTATGACTCTTTCCGACCATCGGTCGGTTTTTGATAAAAAAAATAATGTTCTTCTAAACATTATTGTATTTTTTTTAAAATTAAAAATAGTGACTTAAAGCGCTAAAATCATCATTAAAACAAGGTTTAGGAAGCCCTTAGTGTGATCATTCGAGTGTCATCAAACCTTGATCAACAATGTCAAAAAACTGCTTAAAAATTTCTTTCGCAAGTATATTTTGTCTTTTGGCAATCACTTCACCTTTTACATGAACGAGTTGGATCACTCCTGTACACATTGCCCAAAGACACCTAGAAACTGTTTCTGGATTAATATCACTACGAATAGAACCATCTTCAATACCACATTTTATGGCATCCACCAATTCGCAATTTGCACGATGCGCATTTTTTGCGCTCTCCTCTGCATCCACTGCTACGTTACCTGCCTCAAAAAGTGATATAAAGTTATAATATTCTGGATACTCATAGGCAAACCGAATATACGCTTTCCCGATGGATCGCACTTTTTGTGCGCCATTACCACTCTCAGCGGCAGCAACCTCAGCAAATAAGTCTCCGAGCTTTCTCAAAGCACGTTCATTAATTGCTAACAATATCTCTGCTTTACTTTTATAGTATCCATAAAGGGTTCCTTTTCCAAGCTCTGCTTGTTTGGCAATATCTTCCATCGTTGCCTTATGAATCCCTTTATTAAAAATAACAGTTTCTGCAGCATCTATAATTTG
>JBMYQA010000282.1:0-8047 GCA_049600855.1 Flammeovirgaceae bacterium
CAGGTTGTGCATACAGCTCATAGTTTTGGAAATCTGCATTAAGTGCATTATTTAACATGAACTGAAGCTCAATAGCTGTTTTATTGACCGTAAACTTCCGTAATAAGCTCAGGTCTAGCACAGTGAAAGCATCTAATTTATTACGGGCAATTGCAATTCTGGAACTGGTGGATGAGAGGTTTGATTGAAATGAATAGTTCTTAAATGCTAGGTGATAATATACATTTCCCTTATGCTGAGGCACATAAAATAAACTGGTATTTACCGTGCTTGGCTCATCACTTTCTAACACCGTAGCTTGGGTAAATGCATAGTTCCCCCCCAATAAGTGCTTGGTTTTCCCATAATGAGCGCTCAGCTTTCCTTGCACTTCAATGCCTCTCGTTCGCACTTTTTGTACATTTTGTGGGGAAAAGTTTCCACTCGGAGGAGTTGGCCGCCAAAATACCCAATTCTCTATAGTCGTGTGAAAATAGGTAGTCGTAAAATCAATGGTCAGTTTCTTTTTGATAAACTGATATTGGAATCCACCTTCCCAGCCCGTGCTTTCTTCAGGTAGAATATCGGGATTTCCGCCAGGTTGCCAAAATCGCTCATTGAGGGTAGGCACGCGATAAGCTCTGGAGATATTTCCTTTCAACTTGAGCTGGTGTGCCGTTTCTTCAAGCAGTAAATATTCCAACCCTAAAGATGGCGTAAATGGCGGATCAAATCCTTTAAGCAAGGTCTGACGCAATTGTAAACTCGCTTTCAACTTTGGCGTTGCCTGAAAAGTCGATAACCAAAATAAATCTAACCTACTTTCTGTGGTGCCAGCTTCATAGTTTTCAACATCGGTTTTAAAATGGGTGATTTGGGCTCCCAGTTTGGTTTCAAACTTATCTGAAAAACGCCGCTCTTGCGCAAAAACGCCAGTAAAGCGGTTCACGGCAATGCGGGAATCTACCGTAGCCCCATCATTGAAGTTCATAAAATCATGTATCCAACTTACTTTAGCAGTAGTTGTTCCCCAATTTGACAAATGCTGATAAGAAATCAACGAGCGTATATTCTCGTCTTTTTGTCGGTCGTTATCTTCCAAACGCGTCATGGGTGGTTGAATTTCCCGATCACTGTTATTGTACCAAAAATGCACACTCAGCCGATCATTACTCGAGATGTCCCAAAATACATCTTGTACAATTCCCCATTGTAAATAAGCCGCATTTTGCTGATTTTGCCTTGGCGAACCAATCCGTTGGTCATTGGTGAACGGGAAATCATTTTCTGCTTTACTCCGATAAATTTTGGTCGCAAATTCCAAATTATTCCACGCATAACTCCCCCGTAATGCGGTTTGCCATCTGCCAAAGCTTCCCACACTTTGTTGGAGGCTCAAACTTAAGCCCTCCTTCCATGTGGGATGATTTCCTAATTGAATGCTCCCGCCAATGGCATCTGTACCATATAAAGCGCTCCCTCCACCGTGTTGAATGGAGATTTCATTAAAAGCCAAGTTGGGTAAATTGTAGAAATCCGACTGCCCTAATGTGGGGGAATTGATATTAATTCCATTCCAAAGCACTGCGGTATGATTGGAACCTGTTCCTCGAAATGAGATGGAGGCTAAGTTGCTGGGTCCATAAGCTCTGATGTAAATGGGGGTCGTTTGTTGCAATACATTTGCCAATCGCTGCGTTCCATACAATACCAATACACCAGAATCGATGTGATTGATGGTATTGCCCACCGCAAATTTTTCTTCTGGAAATCCCCATATCTCTAACTCAGGGATCGTATCCGATCGTTCTTGGGCATAGATTTCAATATATGGAATCTGAAATAAGCTCAACAACAATGTAGCTGTAATCAGCACAACAACTCGTTTGGAAGACTTTAAAACTTGTTTGCAAGTACAAACTCGGTATATTCTAATCATGTTGTTAAAAATATCTATGCTGATTATTTTCCAATTCCGTAATCCATGTATCTGGTAAGCCAAAAACCTGTTGGAATACTTGTTGATCTAGTAGTGTTGTCGGATCGCCTTGGTAAAACGCTCCTGACTTTCCAAGCACCCAAATTTGATCGGCCATTTTTATTGCCCAATCGAGTTCATGGGTCGTCAATAAAATGGCTTTATTGTACTCGGTTGCCAAGCGTTTCATGAGTTGAAAAATCTCCATTCGATTCGGCAAGTCTAAATGCGCCGTAGGTTCATCCAAAAAGATGAAAGGCGTATCTTGCGCTAAAGCTCTAGCAATCAACACCTTTTGTTTCTCACCATCGCTTAGTAAATGAATCGAGCGATGGGCAAAATTCGTCATTCCTACCGCCTTCAAAGCCCACTGAATCTTGACTTCATCATCCGCATTCATATTGCCAAACCAGCCCGAATGTGGGTAACGTCCCATAGCAACCAAGCTATATACATTCAAATCGCCAAAAAAATCACGATCTGTCAACACTAAACTGAGCTTACGTGCCAATGCTTTAGCTCCAAGCGCTTGTACCATCTGTTCATCATAAGCAACCCAACCTTTTAATATCGGTTGAAGTCCCGCTAAGGAGCGCATTAATGTAGATTTACCCGCTCCATTCGGCCCCACTAAGGTAACTACTTGTCCTGATTCCACACTTAAATCAAGGTCATGCGCCAGTGCTCGACTGGAATAACCGATGGTTAAGTCTTCGGCTTTAAGTACCTGCTTTGCATGTACTTGCTCGTTTATCTGGCCACTTTCTGCCTGAGGTAGAACCTGCTGCTCACTTACACGACCAACATGTAAGTTACGCCGCCGAATAATGACCCAAATGACTACAGGCGAACCCAATAAAGCAGTGACTGAGTTAATCGGCAACACCGTAGCCATTGTAGGTAACTGCGCGATGATGTCACAGGCTAGTAAGGTAATGCCTCCTAAAAGTGCAGTACTTGGCAATAAAACTTTGTGATCTGCTGTACGGAATAAGGCACGGGTTAAATGCGGTACAGCAATGCCAATAAAACCAATAGGCCCACAAAAACCAGTAACCGTTCCTGCTAATAGACTGGTAATCGCAATAATGCCCATGCGCGCTTTTTTGCTATTTAATCCCATGCTTTTGGCATATTGCTCCCCCAACAACAACATATTTAAGGGCTTCGTAATTAAAAAAGTGGCTAAACTTCCAACCAATACAACCGTCATGAGCACGGCAAGATGCCCATGCGTAACTCCACCAAGGCTTCCGAAAGTCCACATCAAAAAATCTTTAATGAGCTCAGGGCTACTGAAATATTGCCAAATGCCCACCACCGCGATGGTAATATTTCCAACCATCAATCCAATGATTAACAATACCACATTATCGCGTACCCGAAATGACACGCCCACAATAACTAGCAATACCAACCCTGCCCCCAATGTAGAAGCCAACACGACTGCCCAACTCCCACCAATTCCCAATTGATTGATTGTAAAAATTGCGGTAGCAGAACTTCCTGAAAGCACCAAAAAGGCCACTCCCAAACTAGCTCCCGCAGTAATACCAAGTACTGATGGACCAGCCAAGGGGTTTCGAAAAAGCGTTTGCATTTGGAGGCCACTAATGGCTAAAGCCACACCGACTAACACAGCAGTCACTGCTTTAGGTATACGAATTTTATAGAGGATATTCGCCCAAATCGGATTGCTCCCTTCCCAGTCAATTAAGGCCTTAAACGCTTCATTTGGCGGAATGGAAACCGATCCGAGAAAGACATCAAGTAAGAAGAATAGCAGGAGCAAAAACAATAATCCAACCCACCTACTTGATGTTTTCCAATCTAATGCACTCAAGGTATTCAACTTAATTTCCCACTTTTTGATAAAAAAACAGTTCGTATTCTGGTAGTAAATCGGGATGTATGATTTTAATGATGTCCCCTAAGATCCGATGCGGCTTCACAATTCCAGATTCCCAGTAATCGTTCCCCAAACCATCTGCTGTGAGCCGTTTATTGTTATTGTAGAGATTGCCATTTTGATATGCCTTAAAGTCTGCCAATCGCTGATCAATCGCCAACAACTCTTCTTTGGATGTAATTCCTCCCACTCGCAACCAATAGTCGGCCTTTAGCCCCATTGGATAAACAGATTCAAAATCCATTTGCAGGCTAACCGAAGAAGTATCATTTGCCCAATTCCATGTAGCGCCTGCATCGGTTAATAACTGAGCCACATAGCTCTTTGCACCTGCAATGGACCATGAGCCTTTGTACGGCAAACCACCAATTACTAACGGTTTTTCTTTCGCTGCACGACCCATTTCAGCATAGTTCAAATACTGTGTTTCAATGGCTTCAAAACGTTCATTGGCTAACTTTGGATTTCCTAATAAATAGCCAAACACCTTTATCCACTCGGTTCTGCCCAACATGCTTTGCTCCATCCACTCCGAATTGACTAATACAGGAACGCCAGTTTCAATAAGTGTTTTATAGTTTTTATGGTAAGATGAGGCCGAAAAACCAGAAACCATTAATGCATCAGGTTGTAAGGTCAATACTTGCTCCTGATTGAGCAATTCACCTTCTCCTACTTCCACAATTTGCCCCGTGGAAATCCGCTCACGAGCCTTTGGATTATAAATAAACTGGGTGGCTGTCATTCCCACTAACTTGTCTATTGCATTCATCTCTGCAACAAATGCAACATGCGTAGTAGATTGTACAATAAGCTTATTGATGGGCGTAGCAATTGCTGGTAAATGACCAAACGCTTTCGGTTTTTTATTCCCTCTTGCATGTAATAGATAACTCAAGGTATCTGCCTGATCATTAAAAGGTTGTAGGATATGAAGCACTTGATACGCGCCATAATCATCAATGGAAAAGCCCGTTGCATAGCTCGGCTTAACTGAAATAAAAGCGGTTTTGGCAATGCTTTTATTTTTAGTCTCTTCATTTGAAGAACAAGCAGCTAGGGTAATCGTAAAAAATAGGCAAAATATGTATTGGCTTGTTACATATTGCCAGCGTCTTTTGCTAAATAAATATTTCATTACTGTCACTTTTCACCCGAAAGTAGGAGTTAAACATGTAAGCGGCAGGTCTTCTGACTTTCCAAAACCTTGTGGCCTTCCCGCCTGAAGCAGTGGCAAAAAATCACAAGCTTATAAATTAGGATTACAGCAGCGGGGACTGTTCCAGACTTTCACTGGATTCCCATTTTAATGCTTTCGCAACCATCTCTGTTACAAAGGTAGGCTTTTTTATGTTGAACTTGTCTAACATTAATTTATTTTGGTTCCAAACTTGTGAGGAAACGATCAATTATACCTGATTTCGTTTTCTCGCAAGCTCGAAATAACACCAAAAAGCACATAACAGCTAATTTTATCCGACTATGTATCATTAAAAAAGCCCATTAATACTGAGTGCATTAATAGGCTAATTGTCAATGAAGCGCGAAAAAATTAGTACGTCATTTTCGTCTTTCCAATGCTCTGGATACGCTCTAGGGCAATTTCCATAGCTACTTCTTGCGCATTTTTTCCACTTTCGAAAGAGGTATTTAATACATTCAAGGTTTGATCGTAAACCGTTTCTAAGTGATGCTTCGTCCACTCTGTGTTAGAGCCAATCACTTCTGCGTATACATTTACCACCCCACCACTGTTTACTAAGAAATCTGGTGCATAGATGATTCCTTTTTCTAAGCAAGCATCACCATGTTTCTTTTCTTCTTTCAACTGGTTATTCGCGCACCCACAAATGATTTGACACTTTAGTTGCTCTAAGGTTTCATCATTCACTGTTGCCCCTAATGCACAAGGTGCATAAATATCTACATCTAAATCGTAGATCGATGCTGGTGCAACAATTTCCACTTTATGCTGCGCAGAGATGGCTTTTAATTTATCTTCGTAAATATCAGTTACAAAAATTTGGCAGCCCTCTTGTTCTAAATAGTCAATTAAGTAGGCGGCTACATGCCCTACCCCTTGAACCGACACGCGTTTTCCCTCTAAACTATCTGTACCATACGCTTTTTTAGCGGCTGCTTTCATGCCCATGTAGGTAGAATAAGCCGTCCAAGGAGAAGGATCACCCAAACCTCCACGAGTTTCGGGCATGCCCGCCACATGACTGGTTTCCGCAGAGATGTGTTCCATGTCACGAGCCGACATGCCTACATCTTCAGCAGTAATGTATTTCCCATTCAGGTTTTCTACAAATTTGCCAAAAGCACGCAATAACGCTTCCGTTTTATGTTTTCTAGCATCGCCAATGATTACCGCTTTTCCGCCACCTAAATTCAATCCTGCAATGGAATTTTTAAAGGTCATTCCACGTGATAAACGCAACACATCGTTCAGCGCATCGGCTTCAGATTGGTAATTCCACATACGCAAACCACCTAAAGAAGGGCCCAATACGGTGTTATGCACCCCAACAATGGCTTTCAATCCTGTCGCTTCATCGTGGCAGAAAACAATTTGCTCATGGCCCATTTTTTCGACTTGAGCGAACACAGAACTGGTTACTTCGTCTGTGTTTTTCACTGGTTCAGTCACTAGCATGTTATCTCTTGGTTAAGTTAGGAAATTGTGAGCCTCATTTTCACAATTTCTAATAGAAAAAAGTTATTCAATCTCCAGATTTTTTCGCAATCGAGTGAAATCTGCTTTCAAGCGCAAAAATAAACTTTTTCTTTGAATTATTGGCAACTGCTGAAACAATCCCTGCTGTAATTCTCAAAAATTGGCATAGAACCTTATCCTATTTGAGTTTGTTTATTAGACAACTTCTTAATTTGTATTTAAGTAGTCAATAGAGAATAACTGTGTCTTTTGGTGGCTTATTTTGATTATTTTCTACGGTCTACTTGAAACAATACATCACTTGAAAAAAATATATTACATCCCATGAACATCCAACTTATTAAATCCAATGGCTTGCAGTACCTCTACGCAAAAGCGGGTACTGCCTCAAAAAAAGCGCCTATTGTCTTTGTACATGGGGCCTATAATAATGGACATGTTTGGGAAAAAACCTTTATGCCTTTCTTCCATCAATTGGGACACGATGTATATGCCATTCATCTGAAAGATCAAGAAGAAGCTTTTCAGAAAAAAACACTATTCTCTTACACTTTAAATAAATATACTCAAAAGTTATCAAGTATTATCGACTTGGTAGAAAGTACTCCGTTTGTGATCGGGCATTCGATGGGCGGTTTGATTGTTCAAAAATATTTGGCAAGCAATCCTGATCGAGTGAAAGGAGCCTGTTTATTAGCGGCTGTAGCCCCTTTTGGCACTAAAAACACCATGAAAATGATGTTTGCCAACCCTACCCAATTAATGCGCTATACCCTCCTGACTCTAAACCCTGACATTGCCAAAAAATATCCGCCAGCTTATGGTTTATTGTCGGCACGAAGCGATGAGGAAATGCGTAAAAGCTTCCAATCCTTTATTATTCGAGAATCCATTTATGCATTAGCAGGCACCTTTATGCCCAAAGTAAATATTGAACGCGTCAAGCAAACACCCTTATTGGTATTAGGTGCCGCCATTGATGAGCTCATTCTCCCGAAAGATATTATCAAAACAGGCGAAATCTATGGCATTGAGGCCAAGATTTACCCAGAAATGGGGCATTTTATGATGTTAGAACCAGATTGGGAAATTATTGCAAATGATATTGTGGAAGGGTTGAAAATCAGTTAAATTTCATCTAATAATTTAGATTCCTTATTATTGGGTAGTGATCTAAATGTAAGGATGGAGTTTTTGAAAAAATGGCAATGGGGAGGTATTTTGTAAAATGCAACTTCAACAAAATCACCCATGTCCACATTGCCATAGCAAATTTACTGTACGTAATGGCAAAACATACTATGGTAAGCAAAATTATAAGTGTAAAAACTGTAGCAGACAGTTTGTCGAACGTATTGATGATCCAATTCAAGACTATAAAGAGGACTTGTTACCCTTATTATTGCTTGAGCGTATTTCTTTAAGGGGTATCACTCGTGTCTTGGGTAAAAGCCTTAGTTGGATATACAAGCGCATGAAAGCGCTTTGGGAAAGATTGCCA
>JBMYQA010000283.1:0-8020 GCA_049600855.1 Flammeovirgaceae bacterium
TTATTATAATCTCCATCCTTTTTTAATTCATGCGAGATTTAATGTCCATTACTTCAGCCTCTAGGCGATCAAAAGCGAGGCGAAGGTCACTTTCTGAAGTGGTGGCTTCTGGGATTTCTCTGCTGATGTAAGCGGTAAACCCCCAAATTTCTTTTACTTCTTGGGCTTCTACTTCATAAGGCTCATAAATGATGTTGGAAGATTTTAAGATCAATGAATTGCGTTCATTGATTTTATTGTAGACTTTCTTCAATACTATCCCGTCTTCGGTTACAACTACACAAATTTGCCCCTCTTTCACATCATTAAAATCGGAAATGTACTCTCCAATGACAATGCTATTGGGCAAGATCGGTAACATGGAATCTCCTGTGATTTCAAATGCGCGATAGGTACGGCCTTTTGGCAAAAAAGGCAACTTATATTTGGGAAGATCGACTAGGTATTGTTCGTCGGCGTAGCCTGTAGTATAACCTGCGGCAGCTTTTTCGGGAACAAACTCTACATTTTCATTCTCTGCATGATCTACGGTAATGGATAAAATACGGAGATTTGAGGCAGAAGCGTATTTCCGTACCTCCATCTTCCGCTGAATGTCTTCATCTTCCATTTTTACCAAATCTAAATTTAGTAATTGATCTACGGTGATGTTGAAAAAATTCGCCATTCCATTGAGTACAGATAATTTAGGTTCAGCACGCCCATCTTCATAAGAGCTAATGGCACTACGCGTCACGCCTAAATTCTCGGCCAATTTGCCTTGGCTCATCTTTCCATTTCGTTCTCTGAGATAACGTAAATTTTTACCTAAATAAATCATACTGCGGAATTTTTAATCAAAAATTGTATTAGAAATAAGATTATCACCAGAAACCCTATCTTGCTAACAAAATTAGCAAATGATGTTTTAATTAGCAAGATAAATATAAACAATGACCAATTTATTTCCAACACTTTGGTGATTTTTAAAGAATTTGATTAAAAATAACTCACACTTTCCTTCCTCAAATTATTAAACTACTGAGTTACAGCATGTAAGTCACCAAAACACTTTCTATAACTATTTTGCTCAGCTTTCAATCGCTTACAGCAATTACTTCTTGAAATGAGATGTCTCCCTAAGAATCTGGCATCCATGTAAGATACAACTCATACAACGCTACAAACATTAGCATTTTTTACCTAGATTTGCCGACTGTCGCAACATGATCACTATTCCATATTTAATTTTAGTTTGCCTAGTTTTATGATGACTGCTCATCCTTATCGTTTATTCATATTGTTGCTATTGATCGTTTCCAATATTCACGGATTGCTCGCTCAAAAACAATCTGCTGATGAATTGGCAACATCAACCTATTTTGAGTCGATCCGCTCAAATGAAGCCTTACTCACGGCATTTTTGAATGCAATGCCTAAAGGGGGCGATATCCATCATCATTTTAGTGGATCAGTATATGGCGAAACATACTTAGAGTTTGTGAAGAATGCATCCCATTTATGGATCAATACAGAAACATTAAAAATTGAAGATGAAAAGCCAACAGAACTTTCTGAAAGTGAATTGGCAAAGTGGATGACTATTGGCGAACTCAAAGCATCAGAACAATTCGAACCACTAAAAGAATTATTGCTGCGTAGATGGTCTGTAAAAGATTATAACTTTGAGCGCCCTGGTCATGAACAGTTTTTTGAGTCCTTCGATTATTTTGGTGTTGCTAGCCGACCGACGTTAAAAAAGAGCTTATTGCTTATGAAAGAACGGGCAAAAAAAGAAAGTGTGCAGTACATCGAAACGCAGTTTAAATCGGTTAAGCTCAACGGAATTGATCTATCTGCTTTTGAACGTTACGACAGTTTACTACATGCGGCTCAAACCAATCGAGATGAAGCCCAAGTAGAACAGTTATTGAAACAATTGCAGAAAGAATTGGATATTAAATCCTTACAACAATCGGTAGATTTTTACAATGATTGGATAAAAGACCTTCATAAAGAGCTTGCTATTGACGATCAGCGTTTTACAATGCGTTACCAAGCTTTTGTCAAGCGTTTTCAAAATCCATCAAAGCTGTTTATTAATACAGTTGCGAATTTCATGGCAGCCGATCAAAATCATTTGGTCGTTGGCGTAAATATCCTTGCGCCTGAGCACAAAACCGTTTCCATGAGCGACTATTGGCTCCATATGCAGTTTTTCAAATTTTGTCATAAACTATTCCCAAAGGTAAAATACTCCATGCATGCGGGCGAACTCGTCCTTGGTATGGTAAAACCTGAAGAACTTACTTGGCACATTTCTGAGGCAGTCTATACTGCAGCAGCTCATCGAATTGGACATGGCGTAGCCATTTACCACGAAAACAATTGTTATGAATTACTCAATTACATGAAATCTCATGAAATTGCCGTTGAAATCAATCTTTCTAGTAATGAATTCATCTTAGGTGTGCAAGACGATGCGCATCCAATTACGCTTTACCATGCTTTTGGCGTGCCCATTGTCATTAGTACCGATGATGCTGGCGTGCTTAGAAATAACCTTTGCCAACAATTCGTCCTTTTGGCACAGCGCTACCCACAATTTTCCTATGCAGATATTAAACAATTTGTTTACAACAGCATCACGTATAGTTTTATTGAAAAATCGTCTGTAAAAAAACGCCTTAAGGTAAACTTGGATCGGTTATTTACGCAATTTGAACATTCGATTGTTCAGTATACCACCACTCAAAAGAAATAAACCATTTTACTCACCTCATTCTAGCTAACGACACCTATGTTTAAATTTAATGATGTATCACTGGAGCGATTAGTCGTTCATCAGGTTGGGAATAAAGTTCAGGAACAAGATTTGGTGCTTTCGAAGTACGAAATCAGTATGCACGATGAAACGGTAGAAGAGTTATTGATGACTTATTTTCTGTCTTCGTTCAAGAGTGAAGCATTGCACCATTTTTTCCACGAAACGGATTTGGAGTTGAACGAAATCTACAACTATGCTATGAAGATTTTCGATCACCCCACACATAACTTTTTTGAGCAATCCCAAAATATTGCCAAACACCTGTACGAAAAAAGCACCCATCCAAACATTAAAAGCGGAGAGATGTACTTAGCTTACTTCAGCGATTGTGTGGTAGGTGATGACCTGTGCGATGCCATTGGAATCTTTAAATCGGAAACGAAGGAGACCTTTATTAAGGTGTATCAAAAAAACCAAGGCTTCGATGTGGATTACGATACGGGCATTAATATCAAAAAATTAGATAAAGGCTGTCTCATATTTGATTTAGAAGATGACAAAGGTTTTAAAGTGGCCATTGTCGACAAAACCAATAAGCAAGAAGAAGCTGTGTATTGGAAGGAAAACTTCTTAAATCTGAAACCTCGGGAAGACAGTTATTACCATACCCACAATTACCTCAATATTTGCAAAGACTTTGTACAAGATGTGTTTAATGCGGAGCACAATGTCGATCGTTCTGAGCAAATTGAGATGCTGAATAAATCGGTTCAATACTTTGATACCAATGAGGTATTTGATGTACAGAGCTTTGAGGAAAATGTCATTGGGAGTGAGCCTGAAATTGTTGATGCCTTTCGGGAATACAAAGAAACTTATGCAGAAGATCGTAACCTCATGACTTTTGATGAGTTTGACATCTCACCGAATGCGGTAAAAGCCCAAAAGAAGCATTTTAAAAGTATCCTTAAGCTCGATAAAAACTTCCACGTCTACATTCACGGCGATCGAAAACGCTTAGAAAAGGGCTATGATGAAGAAAAGGATTTGAATTTTTATAAGTTATATTATAAGGTGGAAAGTTAAACGCTCAACAACAAACAAATTGAACATTCATTTTGCCTCAATATTTGAGGCATTTATGCTGTTTTGGTTTTTTAAAAAAAATATTTCTGGTTATATTGTTTTCTAGGATTTCTCATTCTCAAATTAATGATGCTTTTCTCGCTTTTACCCAAAAAGTAAGATTGGTATTACTAACGATTTACTTATACGTTATATCATTAACTTTAATCAAATAAAAAATGCTTGAGAAATTCAAATTTCGGTCTAATGAAATCACTAATTGGACCATCCTTCCCTCTTCTATCACTGCAAGAGCCTGGCTTTCCGATGATTTTAAGAAGAATTTATTAGAAAACCCTACTCCTATATTAGCAAAGTATAGTAAAAAGTGGCCTAAAAACTTATCTGTTGTTGTGGTAGAAGATCAGCTAGATTTAAGGCATTTTGTGCTTCCAAGTCAACACAAATCGAAAAAGCTCAATGGCACTTATTTATTAGAAACCTTAAACGAAGAAACAAAGAATAGTAAACCGCTCGAATGGGCGCTCCCTACGGAAGTGATACACAAAGCGTTAAGTGATGCCAATTATAAAGAAAAATTAATCACCAATGCTAAAGGTGTATTACTAGATGAAGGGCATTACATTGCCGAAAGTCGGGTGGTCGTTTTTGAAAATAGCGAATTTACCCATCACCTCGTTTTGCCCAGAAACCCATTTGCTTTTGAAGAAATTAGCATCAAAGAATTAAATGAACGATTGATGGAAAATTTAAGAAGTGGTTCAACTGGAACAGGACAATGTTGTGCATCGGGAACATGTTCATAAACACCCACAAATTGCAAGCGCTTTTTCTGAAATTGAGCGAGCGCTTGCAAAGATTAGCCCTTCTAGCTGCTTTTACGATAGAAATTCACTCCTCGAAACGTTAAAGCCTGATTTTGAACGGATATTTCAATTCTACTTCAATCAAGGAATATTACTTGTAGATGCATTATCTAAGCTAGATGCTCATGCAGAGTTGGAACACATTCAAGTACCAGTAACGTCTTTTACCAAATACATTAACCGTGTCGTTACACATATTAATAAAGCAGTTGCTACATTTGAAGAAAACATTCAACGTATTAATGATACGCTTTGTCTAGCCTTATCCACTAGTCGACAAGCTATTTTGTCCATTTCACTTTTAGGATTTGAAACGCATAATGGAGGTAAACAGCCCTTAAAGTTTGAGCTTAGTCATGGTCAGTCAATTGTATTTAAGTATACCCCACTCTATTCAGAAGATTTATTTTCTACAATAATTGAACACTGTTGGCAATCTGAACATAAGCCCAATACACTTCAAGTAGTTTGTATTGATGAAAACTGTGGATTTTCCAAGTACATCGAAACGAATACAACTTTCGCATCAGCAGTAGAAATACCTAAGTTTTATGTTAACACCGGTGAATTACTTGCGATTGCATATGCGCTCAATATCTCTGATATGCATATGGAAAATATCATTAAGCAAGCGCATTTACCTATTTTACTTGACTTAGAATCGCTATTTTATCAGTTTCCAAAGAAAATGGGAAAACCTACTGTTTTTGCAACACAGATGTTACAGCCTAAAGCGATAGATTTTTACTCTTCTGGTATACAAGGAGGTGGTAAAACCAAACATTATTTCCCAACAATCAATAAACGGAAATCAGATTTGTATGGAAATATGAACTTTAGAAATGAAGGTTATCATACTGCTAATCGTATTTTTAACCATCAAGAAATGATTAATCCGTCTTTGTACCAAGACGAAATTATAGCCGGTTTTTCACAGGGTTACCTCAATCTTAAGCCTAACAGACAAAAGGTTATAGAAATTATTCAAAACTATGAACACCTAAATAAGCTAAGAATTAGGCATATTCTTAGGCATACGGTTTATTACGTCAATCATCTTTTCCATTTAAACAAACCTTTTATTGATATTGCAACAAATCAATTATCTCGCTTGAACCTAGATGAATCCGATGCTGCCCCACTCTCCGAACCGATTATAGCGATGGAGAAATCTCAATTACTCGAAGGAGATGTACCGTATTTTTATACCAAAATGAATGACAGGCATTTATATGCTGAAAATCGCATTATTGTTGAAAACTATTTTAATAATGATTCATTCCATGAAGTAAAAAGCAAGCTCGACCAATTATCGCAAGATGATATGAGGTATCAAATTGATCTTATCAGAAAATCGTTGAACGGTTGATCGTTGTATAAGTTTCATGTCTTCTGAAAGCTTGCTCTCAAAATGAATTAATCATTACAAAATGTAACATTAAATTCATATTTGCTTGCTTATGTGAATTTCCTACTCTAGGTTTGCATTGCTTTATAAGTCAAGTAAGTCGCGTTTGATAAAGATATTTTATGGTTAATTCATTGATTATAAGGTGCTTTTATATTCACCCAACTACTAGACTTATAATCACCTAGTTTAATCAATCAGCTATGGGGAGATTATTTATGTTTCTTTACTGTTAACAAAGAGTGTACGTACCCCATATCATTTTTTAAATTTCAAGAATCATGGCTAAAGCAGCTAAAGCAAAATTAGATAAGAAAGCAGCTAAAAAAGTAGCAGCTAAAAAGAAAGAAGAAAAAAAGGCAGCTTTGAAAGCAGCAGCTAAAAAAGCGGCTAAGAAAAAAGCTAAAAAGAAAGAAGTAAAAGCTTCTGCTAAGTCTGACAAGAAAAAGTCAGCTAAAAAAGGCAAGAAGAAATAATTCAGATTTTACAGGAAGGTAAATGCGTTTCAAGAATTTCTTGGAGCGCATTTTTATTTTTTAGAAACCATAAAAAAAGCGATGAGTGCAGCTAAAAACGCCAATCCAGCGCTTAAGAAGCCCACCCATTGGTAAGTGGCTACAAAAGCAGTATCTAGTAGCTGATCTACCTGTTCGCGTTGCTTACCCATCAAAGCGCTAGGTGCTTCGGCTTCTCCCAATTTCACTAATTCCTCTAATAACTCGGTTTTAATTGAATCCGTTAATGCTACGCCTTCAATCGCTTCCATCACAAAATCCGTAAATATATAAATTGCCACAGCACCCAATATGGCATTGATAAATGTACCCGCAATTCGAGTAACACTATTGTTTATACCTGAAGCAATGCCTGATTTATCGTCATGCACACTCGTCATCACCGCAGTGGTGAGTGGAACAACGGTAATAGACATACCAAGGGCGAACACCACAAACCCTGGGAAATAAGTTGTCCAATACGCAGCTGGCCCTGCCGTCATCCCAATGGAAGCTAACCAGCACATGCCTAAACCTGTAATGATTGGCCCCACAACCAAAAAGCGTCGCGCTCCATATTTGTCCGTCAATGCGCCCATTCTTCGCGCAACAATGATCATTAAAAAAGTAAATGGCAAAAAGGTAAGTCCCGCTTGGAATTGTGAATAGCCTTGGATTTGAATGATATTTAAGGATAAGAAGAGCATAATTGCCCCTAACGCAGCATATAAGAAAAAAGAGAGCAAATTAACTCCAGCAAAGGTTTTATTTTGAAATAACTCCAGCGGAATCATAGGATGTTTCACCTTACGTTCAATAAAAATAAAGGCCAAGAGTAATACGAAGCCAATCGCCAAATTTGCAACCACAACAGGATGCGTATATCCCAATTCTGGCATTTCCAAAAATCCAAAAGTAAGCAGGGCTAAGCTCAACACTAATACAGCGGCTCCCAACCAATCTACTTTTGAAGCACCCATTTCGCGACTTTCGGGCACCTTGGTAAAAAGTGTGATTAAACACACAATTCCTAAAGGCACATTGATGTAAAAGATGAATCGCCACAATCCCATATCCGCTAGAGCACCTCCCAATACAGGCCCACAAATGGTTACGATGGTTGTCGCGGCTGACCATGTGCCAATGGCTTTCCCTCTTTCTTCTTTGTTGAACGTTGCTGAAATAATCGCTAAACTTCCCGGAATCATTAATGCCCCTCCTATTCCCTGAATCGTTCGAAAGGCAATCAAGTATTGAATGTCAGGCGATAAGCCACAAAGCGCAGAACCTATGGTAAATATTCCAATTCCGATGGCAAACACCTTCACACGCCCTAGTTTATCGCCAAGACTTCCGCCAACAATAATTAGCGCAGCCAACATCAATAAGTAACTATTTAATATCCAAAATAAATCTGTTC
>JBMYQA010000284.1:0-7948 GCA_049600855.1 Flammeovirgaceae bacterium
ATCAAATATTAACAAACCCCCATTTCCGGAAGAAATTAGAGATCCTAATGGAAACATCAACACTACTTTTGGGAGTCAGATTTCTTCATCAAGCTCAAGTTCAAATGATGAAAATAATGACAATAACTAGGAGATTTTTCGCACTTCCGTGCCGTGCAAGCGCACACCCACAGCGTGTGTGCCCGAGGCAAAAGCAGTAGGGATATTAATGTAAAAAGTAATTTGCTCATCATGCACCATTACTTTTGGGTTGTTGATATCCCTGTAAGCGTAATGCTCATCAGTCTTATAATTATTTAATGATGTGAAAAAACCTGCAATTGGCATTTTATTATACAGCTCAGAAGAACCGTATTTCATTTCAAACTCTCCCCGATTAATTTCTGCCGCGATTGCAGCATGTGCAAAAGCGTTGGGAGCCGTAGCGCTATATTCAAGACTTAGTCCAGAAAGGACAAATGGCTTTTTGGGGTCTATCATACCGTCTTTCATATTCGCTACCCCAATTGAATAGTCAGTGTTCTCATCAATAACCTTCACGGAGGTTCCTGCGCCAAAGTCAACGCGAGCATAATAAGTTTTGTCTAAAATCTGCCAAGAGCCTTTCATTAGCCCGTCTATCGCTTCTTTTGGGAGGTTAGGCAGTTGTTCTAAGAACTTCCTTCTGTGTTTGTTAGAACCCATTTTTAGCAATAACCCTTGCTGAAATTCTAAAATCTTGGGGTCTATTCTTTTTCGCTGTAAGTTGCCTAATCCAGCTAACACAAGATCGCTTTCTGTTAAATCCATTTTATAAAAAAATTAGAAGTGAATACTTATTTGGGTTATGATCAATTGATCATTTGAGTTTATATGCTATAGTTATGCAGCCTTTTTATACCTCGGCTTTTTCTTGGTTACACAAATCTTATGCTTCCTTTTTGTCGCTGCTACACTAGTTTTTCGAGCCGGGCTTTTCCGCTTCTTGCGCTTGCGTGGTGTACGACTCATTCCCTCTAAGGCTTGCAAAATTTGCTGATTCGTCACGCCTTTTCTTTTCCTTCCTCCACGTAATGAGCGCTTATTTTTCTTCTTCTTCTTGTTTTTGTTATAAGCCCAAGTGCCTACCGCAATTGCTACTAGGACAACAATTGCTATGATTATCCACTTTTTGTGCTTAGTCACAAACGCCTTAAACTTGTTTGGTTTGTCTGGCTCATCTTCATTTGATGGCGCTGGCGTTGTTCTTTCTTGACGTGCTGTGGGCATTGTCTCTCTACGTGCTGGCACTGGAGAAGTTTGCGTGCGTGTTTGTGCTGGCCGCTCTTGCGGCCTATCCGCAGTAACCTTGTTAAATACATCTCCAGCTTTTCCCGCAGCCTTACGGATAGCACTTCCCCCAGGTACTTTTTCAAGCGCGGGTAACAATACCCTATCCCGAACATTACGGAAGGCTTTTCCGATGCCCGTTTCACCGAGTTTATCTAAACCCTTTCGAATGGCCTTGAGAAAGCCTAACCCGTTCAGATCATCATCAGCTAACTCCATTAAGATTTGCTCATACGCATCTTTAGCAACCACAGAATTATTGATGGCATTAATTAAAACTTCCTCAAATCTTTCAGTGCCAACAAAGGCAATGACCGATTTCAAGATAGCCATTTCACGTTCTTGCTCAGCAGTCAGCTGAGCTTGTTGCGCGAAAGTGGCTAAGCTTGAATATTCGGTTTCGAGCATTTTCTTGATGGCTTTTTCTTCATCTGTAAGTGAACCCAGCCCATAAAGCAATACTGTACTCATAAGGTAATTTTGTTGTTTGTAAAATTTGATTTTTTTGGCATTGAAGTGGTCTATCTCAGGAACCACGTCAATAAAAACTTCTTCATCGCCATCATTCACAACCACAAAAACATGTGTGAATCTATTTGGATACTGCTCCATGTGGGCGACTACTCGAAAGACATGCTCGATATTTAAGTTTAGAAGTATGGCTGACGTAAGGATTGATGTACAATCACAGTCACCAAGCCCAGTAGCCAATGTCATTGCTGGAGAACGTAATTGCTCTCCTTTTTCCTTCACCCACTCCACGTGCTCACGGATGAAGTGAAATATATTTTCACAGGTTTCATAAACCGATTCGCCTTCTAAGTATTCGGCCAGCTCCTTTACCTGCCAAGCAAATTCGCGGGCGGCTTTGTCCATGTTTTCTAATGTAAAGTGGACATCTATCGTATTGGATAGTGTTACTTGCTTATGACTTGCATAGCTGTAGATCGTATTTAGGATCTTCTTAATACTTCTCATTTTCAGATTGTATTTTTGAAAACATGATAATGAAAATACAATCCGTCAACGCTTCAATAATATGCGGCTTATTAGCCTGAATCGTATACTTCCCCTCAATACTCTTTTTTGTTACTTGATCTTTTAAAACGCCTGATATCATTGTAATGTGCTCATGTACATCAGGATGTTTATGTGGCTTCATTACCGTTCCCTTCTCCCACAAACAAGCGATATAAAAATAGCCGTCTCTTTGGGCTATAGTGCGTGCTTTCATTTTCCCTTTTAGTGCCATATTAGACATGTCTACCCATTCATCAGGAATGGATATGTTGTTAGGGTCAATGTCCACTTCTTCAAATACCGTGTTAAGTACTGCAATTTTTACCATTGCTTTGTCGGCCAACTCGTCAAATAAATCTTTCATGTTGCATCTTGTTTAGCCTCTCTCATTGCAGATATAATGGTGTTTTTTATCTGCAACAAGAACATCTCATTACGTTCTTTTACCCGTTCAGCTGATGTTTCATGTACAAAAAGAGCAATTACTTCAATGGCCTTTTTTAAGGTGTCCTCGTGGGTCTTTTTTGTTCGCTTGTACTCCCATGCAATGGCAATAATCATTACTAGGAGTAGTATGATGACAAAGCCATAAACCTCGTAACCGTAAGGGCTTACGTTTTTGGCTGCCTCTATAAGAGTTTTAGTTTCATCCATCTTTAGACATTGACTAATTCATCAATAGGCGCTTTCAAGCCTTCTGCGACAATGAAACCTTTAATTCTTACCTGCTTTCCCAACTCCCCTCCAGCAACAAGACGGAGAAAGTCACTAAGCCTTTTTCCTTCTTTAATGAAGTTTATGGAGTTTCTGGAATTCAACTCCAGCTTGATGTCTATAGCTGTAGTAGTATTTGGACCTAACTCCACATTACTGGGAATAGGCATAGTTTGATTAGCAAGAAACTCACCTTCTGGAGTATAAGCCTCCACATAGATTTGATTCAAGGTGAAGGTTTCATTAGAAAAATTATTGATGCCTATTCTTGTGACGATTGGAAAGCTGCGTAAAGAAATAAGATCGGTAATTTTATTAAACTCAAGTTCTGGTTTAATGCTTAAAATCTCAGCCTTTAAGCGTTTTGAAGCTTGCGCACCTTTCCATAGTTTAGATAGCACGGTTACCACCACTATAAAAATGATGGCTGAAACACCGATTTTTAGAACTTTCTTGAGCATGGGCTTATATTATACGTATACCCAAGTCTATGTATAAAAATTTGATGCGATGGGAAAAATGGGAAAGCGTGATAATACGCGGGAAAATTGAGGAAAAATAAAACTAAACTTTTGGCCTAGTAGACAATTGCTCTATCAAATGTTCATGTTTATACCCTACCAAATAGAGCGAAAACCTTTCAGGAGTAATATACTGATGCTTTTGGAGATTAAACATCTCCTTAGCCTTTACTATGTGCCTGTATGCAGTTGATTTAGACACGTCTAAGACTCTCATAATGTCTTTTGCCGATATGTATAAATATTCCTGATTCACGCTACTAATATAATAAACAGTCTTGACAAATAAATATTTCTATTTTATTGCACTCATCTAATATTTAATCAAAATTCAAATCTTGCTAAAAAAAATATAGACGTAAAACCCCGAAATGAACTTTCAAAGTTTCAATTCGGAGTTAACTTGTTGATTATCAATAGTAATTACTTGAAAGTTCGAACTTTCAAACGCGAAAAACCAACTTTCCCAAGTTTCAAAATCTGAAAGTTGGGAAAGTTGGTTTCTTACCCAACTTTCAACCCAACTTTCAAGGCATAACTACTGATTACCAGTAATTTGAGTTTTTTTTGAAACTTTGAAAGTTCATTTCGGGGTTTTTGGTACCTATCTTTTTTTTAGCAGTGACAAAAAATACTTAATTACTGGTAATCAATTAGTTACGAAAATGTTATTTTCTTTAACAATTAAATGTTAAGTTTTTGAAGTAGTTTTGTTGATGTTACTAAATTTTGTACTTTTTTGAGCTGTTGAACATCTAAAAAAGGGAGTGATCTTGACAAAAATTTATTAAATTAGACCTATAACGTTAATGTGTCATCAATGTTTGAATAATGATACATTAATGCTATGCTAATGGTATATCATTTACAAAACGCTGTTCATATGACTATGACTAAAGAAGATATCAAGCGGCAGATGGGGACCGAAAATATCTATGCTATTCAGGCAGTGATTACTGAATACGGACGAAAAGTGTATTTGCTAAAAGGGTGTTATCACTGTAATGCCCTATTTATTGCCCAAAGGCGTACCGCACTCACATGCTGCGATAGTTGCAGCACAAGCATCAGTCACAAGCTGACGCGCGGACATAACATGACAGGGCAATTTAAGATTACAAAAATTAGCAGGGAGATTGACTTTGATAAATATCCAATGCGAACTTAATTGGTGTCATTATTTAACGGCTGCAGCGCGCCAGGAAACCATGTCTGGTGTCTGGATATGACTTGGCCACTTTATCGAGGATTAAAAAAAGACACCATAATCAATGCCTGTGATCCGATCGAGAACTTAATTATGGTGTCAGAATAAAACTTTTAGGTTTAGGCTCCTGCCGTGATCACGACTTACAAGCTTGTTTGTTGGTGTCAGTCTGGTTGGTAGATGCGTAACATACTAAAGCTTCCATCTGTGAAGCTTGTATGGTTTTTAAAGTTGTGGTCTTTACTACCTTCTGCATCCATTTTCTTTTTTAGCGATTCTACAAAATCACTATTTGTGAAACTTGCAGCAAATCGCTGTTTGAATTGGTTACACAATTCTTTTACAGGGTATGTATTAGGAATTAAAGAGTCAATGAATCTCCAAAGAGATTCATTAAACTTAGATCTGATGCTTGATGCTTCTAAAAGCTCAATCTTTGTTGTATGCGGATGGCTTATTATAAAGCCTTTGTATTCGGCAAAGATTGTAAGGCTTCTGGAGAATGTGGTTTGCGAGAAACCTACTTCATTGTATGGTTGATTCACTTCAATAAACTTATTATATAGCTCCTTCTTTTCGTACACCTCTCCAGCTTTTAAGCCGTGAAAGTATAAAATGAGTTCGCTCATATCCAGCTCCTTATATCTTCCTTTGAACAAATCTTTTGTTTTCATTAGGAATCTTTTGTTTTTGATGTTATCGCGCTGGTAGTCTACAATACGCTTTCCTCGATAAAGAAAATACTGAATGCAGCCTAGCATGAAAGTATCAAACTGGTTCCACTCCTGATCGTTCCACTGGATGAAGAACATTTTCTTAAAATCATCCACTGGGCGATGTTTCAGATTGTAGTAATCTGAAAACTCCAGTTCAAAAATTCGATCTGCCATTGAATCATCATCTTCCTTTAAGATGAAGTTTGTTGACCCAAACCATTTGGGAGATTCATCATATCTTAAGAATAGTGGTGCTCTATTCTTCTGGTTCAGGAAGGTTGAACCAGATAGGTAAACAATAAGGTCAGTAATTGGAAAGCCCTCCTTCATATCTTCCATTTTAACCAGTTCCGTTTCATGATCTAGCCCTTGAATGGAGAATGAATAGGTTTCATCGTATTTAGAGCCATCTTGATGAAGGGCTATGTTCATTGCCATTTCTGTATTCTTCATATAGAATAGTGCGTCCTCTAGCCTACCCTTTCCTGTACGTCCTTTACGTCTCCCTCCTATCTCTGCTGCCTCGTCCATGAGTAGGACGAACTTGTAGTAAGCTGGGTCTTTCCACCCATGTAGAAGGTAGCCTATGGCGCTACAAAAAGTTTTAAATCTTTGGATATCCTTTCCTGTCACGTTAAAGATGAACTCTTTAAAATCATGCTTAAATTCATGGTTAGGAATTAAGTGACCTTTATCGTTCTTGATCAAAAACTGAGAGGTGAGCTTGAAATTTCTGTTCAAGATTTTTTTCTTGAATACTAGCCCGTCCAGCACCTTATATGAGTATGGCGTAATGCCTCTCTTTGTGACTTTTACCCAGCAATTTTGATAAAAGTAAAAGCTTTCATGTGGTGTGTCTTTTTTGAGGTTTAGTTTCTTTTCCTCCAAGAAATGCATGATATCATTGTTGAATATCTTTTTGGAGGCAAGTATCATGTCTCTTAACTGCTTGTTAGTCCATTCTTGATTAAAGATGGAAGTTCCATCATCATCTTGCATCTCTAGCATGTAATCAATTGGGAAATTGGTCACATAATCCAGTACGAAGCTTTTTACTTGCTTCATGGTGCGTTGATAGATGATGTTATCTATTACCTGCAAGTATTCGTATTTCTCATCTGCGATGTGGCGGACGCAGAAACCATTTTTGATTAAGAACTTTAGATAATGATCTCGATCTATTACAAGCTGCCATTTACTTGATACGATTTGTTCATACCAGAATATAGGCGGCTGCTCTTTTACTTCTTCCTCCAGCTCCAGATCGGGACGGTATAAAATCGCCTGTTCGTTGGTGAAACTTTCAGGGTCGTAGCTGACAAAGCACAACCTAGATAGATTCTTATTCACGGGGTCTATTCCATCCGTCCAGTAGGGCTTTCCTTCATCTGGAGTAATACGAACGGCCAAAGGTATTCCCGTGTGTTCGCTGAGGTCTTTGCATGCCTGTTCGTAATAATCCCGAAACTCAACCTCATGAGCCGGGAACGCTGCTTTTAAAACGACCTTTAATCCCAGCGAAGGTGAAGCAAAATAGCCATACACGTAGGGGCATTTTTTGAGCTGGTCCATTGCTTGGTCAGTGTCCAGCTCCTTTCTCTTTACATCAATATCGATTATAACGACATTGCTTTTTGTGAGCATGGCATCATCCGCACGTTTAGCAAATGTTCCAGCATAGGTAAAAGCAGGGAGCTTTATTTTTAGTTTTTTGGCCTCATCTAACTGGCCATCAAAGTAAAGCTTTCGGTATGCGCTCACCTGCTTAATCCATTTACCCGATTTTATACCTGCTAGTATGTCGTATATAGACGTGTTTTCCGCTACTTTTTTGTGCCTTGCCGTTTCGAATAAGCTGACACTATTACTAGTGTCTGTCACGACTTGCTTTTGTGGCTTGGGCTTGGGTGTAACTGCACTTCCATTACTGGTAATGTTCAGTGCAGTTACTATATGCTCAATGGCTTGTTTGAAGTCACAGCCATTCGCTTCCATGACATAGGAGAAACAATCTCCTTTCTGGTCAGTGCCGTTGTCTTTGAAGTAGTAAATACCTCCTTTTTCAAAGATTGAAAAAGAAGCTTTTTTTTCCTCTCTAAGCGGGCTTTTGAACGCCTTTTTTATTGGGAAATCACCTATGTAGTGGCGAAAAACATCCAAACCACCATTGGTGCTATCGAGTATCGTTTCTTTTTGAATTGGCTGCATGAAACACTATCAAAGGTTGTCTACAAATTCTTGCTGGAGTTTTTGTAACTCCACTTGTCTTTTTATGATGCTACTGGCTTGATGTAGCTTTTTTTTGGCATCTGCTAGTTCATTTCGTAGCTTGTTAATCTCCATTACTAATGAGGGATGTTGCATTAAGGTTCGTGATATGATTTCATTATTGGTTCCTTCTCTCCTTCTGAGGAATTCAATAATTTCCTCATCATAAACCCTATAGGTAACTCTTAAAAGTG
>JBMYQA010000285.1:0-7899 GCA_049600855.1 Flammeovirgaceae bacterium
ATAATCGCCAGGGCCTAGTCCATCGCCATGACCTACCTGCAGCTTCAAATGGTTAATAACGACTTCTTGTGTTCTACGATAAACAGGAATTCCTAGTTCCTCTGTAAAGTAATCGAACATCCAAATGTCGTGATTCCCTGAGAAAAAAGTGATGGGAATACCCGCATCAATTAACTCCGCAATTTTGCCCTGAAACCGAATGAAGCCACGAGGGATTACTTTTCGGTATTCGTACCAAAAATCAAAAATATCACCTACCAAGAAAATATGAGCGGCATCTTCCTGAATGCTTTCTAACCAGCGAATGATTTTGCGTTCGCGTGCTAAGCTTGCAGCTTTATCAGGAATTCCTAAATGGAAGTCGGAGGCAAAATAAACGTGCTGCCCTGTTTGTAGCTGAATATTTATTGGGGATTTTGACAAAAATCGAGGAGTTGAGGTGGTCAAAAATGACACATCCAAAAATAAATTAATGGTTACCCGTGTCCATTTTTGACAGACTCGTTATAAAAAAAGCCAACAATTAATTTGTTGGCTTATTATTTTATCTTGCTTACGAAGCGCGAAGTAGCTATTCGCATGAGGAATGTCATCAATTACAGACAATCCAACGAGAACTACATTAGAATTCTCTTTTCTCTCTAACTTTAGCTGCTTTACCAGCCTTACCACGTAAGTAGAACAAGCGAGCTCTTCTAACTTTACCTCTTCTTAACACTTCAATTTTTGCAATGTTAGGAGAAATCATAGGGATAATTCTCTCTACACCAACACCATTAGAAATTTTTCTAACCGTGAATGTAGCGCCATTGCCACCTTTATTTCTGATCTGAATCACAGTTCCTTGAAATTGCTGGATTCTTTCTTTGTCACCTTCTTTGATACGCAAATGTACGTTTACAGTATCACCAGGGCCAAACTTTGGTAATTCTGGAGCATCTGTTGTACATTCCTTCTCAATGAATTTTATCAATTCGCTCATCGTATTCGTATTTCTTTCTCTCAAAATTTAGGACTGCAAATATAGACAATCACACTATAAAATAAACGTTCTGTTCAAGAAATTTCAAAAAAATATTTGAGCCTGTTTGCCTGAGATATCACTAGTCTGTGTTTTTATGCCAATACCCTTTCTGTAGGCATATAACTTGGGGTAGTTATCCCAAAGTTTTCCAGAATAGAAGGAGCAATGGTACAGGTAGATATTCCAAACTTTCGACCGTCTTTACCTTTGCCCAAGTGTTGCGGATCATAAATGAATAAACTCCCTTCCTTAATGTGATAAGCTGTACTTCCAGTTTCGTCATCAATTGGGATATTCTCTAGTCCAAATTCAGCAAATGACGCAGGGTTGCCCTGATAAGTCACTTGGCCACTATCTAAGTTTTTGTGTCCAAAGTCTAAACTGAAAAAGCCTCCTTCTTTCTCGCGATAGTTGAGCGGTTTATTATTGATATAAAGCTCGGCTAACGCTGCCTTGAACTCGGCTACTTTTGCGTCCTTTACGGCCAAATTGTATTGCGGATGCATAGCAGGGCGTATTTCCCAATCTTCTGTTGTTAAGCCAAGTTTGCTAATCAACACGTCCATATCTTTACAAGCTACCTCCGTTCTGAGCATTTCTGCTTGCGTAGCTTTTTGTCCCATGCTGCTTGCAAACCAAATTTGATATTCAGGATGCTTTTTAACAAAAGTGATGAGGTCATCTAAAAAGTGGTCAAAGCTCCACAGTACAAAATCAACCTCATCCTTGTATTTCTCTAGCCATTCTGTATCCATATTGTTGGCTTTGTAATCGTTAGGGAAGGCGGCTGCCCAATAGCGGTGTAAGGTGGAGGCAATATGATTAGAAAAATAAGTGGTAAACTGTGGTTGTGTTTTCTTTAACAATTTGAGGTATACATCAAAAGCTAAAATGGATTGATAGCTTCTTCTGCGTGTTTTTACATGAGGCTTAATGCGTTCCATCACGAGCTGATTTCCCACTTTAGCCATTGTCCCCAATTTAATTCCCAGTCCGGGTAAACTTAATCCAAGTTCTACGGCAGCTTTCATGTCAATACCCGTGTCAATGTTTCGGACAGATTTACGCGACATGGCTAAGTTGAACTTTTGGAAAGGAACAATGTTTTCTGGATGAGATTCACTGCCTCCAGCAAATGGATCAGGAACATAAAAAGCATAATCTTTATAGGTAGGAGGCGGTGGATAACTGTGCATGGAACCGAAAACTCCACAACTAATGCCATTTTGGTGTAGCATATCCCAAATGGAAGGATACGTTTTATCTACTTCCTCCATGTTTTCACCGAAGTCTTGGATGCCATGTAACTCATTGGCAACCCCACGATGTAAGGTGGGCCAGGTGATCCAAGGAGAAAGGTGGCCTTTGTCTTCAGTAACGGTTTCAAATTGGTGGCATTGCGGAAATACCTTTGCCAAGTTTGAGTGAGGAAACTTCTCTACAAAATAATCTAATACCTTAAAGGGTACTTCATTTAGTTCGAATAATATGATTTTCCGCATAAATATTGCCTTTTGGGTTAATTTTAGTCAAAGCAAATGTAGCATGCATTATGAGCAGTTGCTTAACTTTCGTATACTGCGAAAGCCTTGCCAAAGTTTCATTTGCAAAAGTTAGGAATTCAATGCGATTAGAGGTCGCCCAATTGCGGTCGTAAAACGATGTCCTCTACAACGGTTTGTGGAGATAGTTTATAGTTGCACCAAACTACTTCTGCCACATCTTCTGGTTTCATGAATCGCTCAGGAGGAAGATCGACTCCCTCCCAGCTAGCCGTGAGTGTTGCGCCTGGCAATACGGCAGTCACACGAACCCCATGAGGAATCATTTCTTGGCGCAAACATTTTGAAAATCCATGTAGGGCGTGTTTAGAAATGGCGTAAGAACCGCCATTGGCATAAGCAGTGATGCTTGCAATGGAACACATGTTAAAAATATGTCCTGTTTTTCGGGAAACCATGTCTCCTATTAATGCACGCGTCAGGTGATAGGCGCTGTAAAGGTTTGTCTCGATTTGTTTTTCCAGGGTACCATCTTCTTCGTTATGGATTGCTCCAGGTAAAAATACACCCGTATTGTTGATTAATACCTGAACAGGTAGACCAATTCCTTTGACAAAATCTGCAAAAGCCAAACACGATTCCTTGCTCGATAAATCAGCCACTTGTGTATATACGCCCACATCATATTTTGCTTCTAAGGATACTTTTAGATCGGCTAGATCATTGGCTTTTCTAGAACAAGTGACGATAGAATATCCTTCTAAGGCAAACTTCTCAATAATGGCTCTTCCAATTCCTTTTGTTCCTCCAGTTACTACAATCATAATTAGCTTAAAATACTACTAATAAATGCTCAATAAGTGCTAACATAAACTTGCGCTACAAGTTGCATTGGGTTAGTTAAGATAACCACGATATGAATCAGCTTATTGAGTGAGATTTCTTCGTTTGCTAAGAAACAAACTAATTCGGTAAGTTTTAAATGATTAGTGGAGGATTCCTAAAAAATAGTGTGCACGTTGGGGTATGATTAAAAATGTGCATGAACATCGCGATAACTTACATGAAAGTTGAAACTGATCTGAATTGACCATTTATCACATGAATTGCATTATTTACATAAAACATATACATATATTTATATTTTTGTTATCTTTGCCAAAATTAATATGCTCATTACCGCTAAAAAGCATGAGTCGTGTAGAAAGTGAGGCAAGGTTGATAAGTGAAATTGCTATAAGTCTGATAAAACTTACAGTAAAGTAAAAGCTTGTAGGGGGAGCAAGAAATCAATGACGAAGCATTCATTCAATTTTTTTCAATTATAAATTACTCAACAATGAAAAATGAAAACGGAGCTGGCAAAGGAGCTGGCAAAAAAATTCTTGGAAGCTTAACTAAACTTACTGTTAAAGAAACCGGTAAAGTAGTAGGTGGAAGAGGTGAGCGACGTGCAAAACGTTAATTCAATTTTATTACAGTTTTCAATAGATTAAATAATGAATATCATGTTGGCCAAATGGCTAGCAAGAAAATTATTGAAACCTCTTACTAAACTAACTGTAAAAAAAGCGAACAAAGCGGTAATAATTGCTCGTTTTCGTAAATGCAACGAACGGGCGACAACGTACTTGTAGACTTTATGGTTTCTATGTAAATCATAAACCAATCACCTAAGTAAATCATGCTTAGGTGATTTTTTATGGCCGATATCAAGTAAACAACCTCTTAACTCCAAGATCATGGGTAAAGTCTTATTGATTTGCAATAGTGATGACGAGCAAATTGCTGAGGTGATTGATGCGTTAAAACAATTAGGCACTGAGAACTATGTTCGTTTTAACGCAGATCGCATTCATCTGGATTATGAGTTGAGTATTTACCCGAATGAATCAGATTTTTCTTTAATGGAGCGCGGGAATGAGAATGCTTTTCGATGCACCGATTTTACGGCTGTATGGTATACTGAACCTGATGTAGCCCATAAAAAATTTGGTGGAATGGAGGAAGGGATGTACGAATACCTTGCTTCTGAATATAAAGCTGCTGTAGAAGCGCTCATCGCCTGTTTTGAGCTACGTGGTATGAAGCTCGTCTCCTCTCCTGGAGTTATTGCTACGGTAGGAAATAAGCAGAAGCAGCAAATGATTGCCAAAAAGGTGGGGTTCCAACTTCCAAAACAACTAGTAACCACACAAAACGAGGCTTTTACAACTGAAGCTTGGGCTACGTATGCAGTTTTAAAGCCCATAGATTCCCATAAACAATTTGAACATCAGGATGAAAGTGACGGCATGTTTACCCAATTTGTTCATGAAGCCTTATATGCAGGCATCGAAAGCGGAGAGGTCTCCTTAGAAATACATTATTTCCAAGAGCGATTGGATCAGCTCGCTGAATATCGGGTGATTGCTTTTGGGGAATATGCCTATGCATTTAAGTTGACAGGAGATTATGAAGTAGATTGGCGAAGGGATTTGTCCATCATTACCTTCGAGTACTTAGAATCGTTTGCATTGAATCATTTATGCACGGCTTATTTGAAAGAGACAGGCTTAAACTTTGGTTCTTTTGATTTAATGGAAACAAAAGAGGGCTTCTTTTTCATTGAGTGTAACTCCCCTGGGTATTTCCTGTTTTGCGAGAAAAGTGAAGAAATTGGACTAGCTAAAAAGTTTGCAGCCTATTTGTTAGAGACATAAAAAATAGGCTCTTGCAATTACACAAGAACCTACCCTACTATTTCTTGGCTCACCCCTGTAGGAAGTTGCTGATAATCAATAAATCGGCAAACACACCAGCAGCAGTAACTTCAGCTCCTGCGCCTGGGCCTTTCACCACTAATGGACGTTCTTGATAGCGTTTTGTAGTGTAAGCAATAATATTATCGCCACCTTGTAAGTTGTAGAATGGATGATTTTCATCTACCGTTTTTAGTTCCACTTTTGCTTTTCCGCCTTCAAAGCTCGCCACATATCGAAGCTTTTTCCCCGATGCCGCTGCTTCATCGTAAAGGGCTTTCATTTGATCATCTACTTTTTCTAACTCTACAAAGAAATCATCAATGGATTCTGGACTAAAACATGCCTCTGGCAAGAATTTCTCCAGACTAACATCACTAATTTCAAGGTTCTCGCCGACCTCTCTGGCTAAAATCAAGATTTTACGCGCAACATCCATCCCGTTTAAGTCATCGCGCGGATCGGGTTCGGTATAGCCCATTGCCTTGGCTGATTTTACCAATTCTGAGAAAGAGGTACTGCCATCATAGGTATTAAATAAGTAAGATAATGTACCCGAAAGTACGCCTTCTATTTTATGAATTTGATCACCGCTGAGTACAATTTCTTGTAAGGTTTTGATAACGGGTAAGCCTGCTCCAACGGTAGTTTCATATCCAAATTTCACGTTATTGCTCAAAGCAAGGCGTTGTAATAACTCATAAAACTCAAAGTCACTCGAATTGGCCTTTTTATTCGGAGTGGCAATTGACACTTTCTGTTTTAAAACTTCTGGATAATGCTTGATGATGGAAGTACTGGCAGTATTGTCTACAAAAACACTATTGGGGAGGTTAAGCTCTCTGATTTTACGAACAAAACCTTCCATATCAGCGGTTAAGTTGGAGTCGTGCAATACTTGTTCCCAATTATCCAATGGGATGCCCTCCTTATTAAAGACCATTTTTTTGCTATTAGAGAGACCAATCACATTAATGCGTAAGAAGCGTTCTTCTAAAAAATAATCCGCTTGTTGAGCCAATTGGTGTAAGAGCGCTTTCCCAATAAGCCCTGTACCCACTATAAATAGGTTCAAGTTTCTTGTTTCTTGTAAAAAGAACGTACCATGCAAGGCATTTAATGCTTTTGATAAATCTTTTCGGTCGATTACCACAGAGATGTTCCACTCCGAAGAACCTTGGGCAATGGCAGTTACATTGATGCCATTCTTTCCTAAGGCATTAAAGAATTTGGCGGCAACACCAGGCATCTCGCGCATTTTTTCACCAATAGCTGCAATAATGGAACGACCTTTTTCCAATATAATCGGATCGAGTTTTTTTGCAGCGAGTTCTACCGCAAACTCTTCTTCAATGGCGAGCTTTGCACGTTCTGATTCATTCGGAGATACTGCAAAACAAATGGAGTGTTCAGAAGATGCTTGGGTAATGAGGATGACATTCACCTGCGTTCGGGCTAATGCACTAAATAAACGGGCAGCGATGCCGGGAATACCCATCATGCCACTACCTTGTACATTCACCAAAATTACTTCTTCAATAGAAGAAATTCCACTGACCTTTCGGCCATTTCCCAAAGTCTTTTTCCCAATATACGTTCCCTCAAAATCGGTGTTAAAGGTGTTGCGAATGCGTAATGGAATTCGCTTGTTGACTAAGGGTTGTAAAGTAGGTGGGTAGATTACTTTAGCCCCAAAATGCGTCATTTCCATTGCTTCCATGTAAGTGATGGCTGGTAGCGAAAATGCGCGTTTTACTTTTCTGGGATCTGTGGTCATTACGCCATCTACATCGGTCCAAATTTCTACTTCATAAGCATCTAAAGCGGCACCAATAATCGATACCGTATAGTCAGAACCGCCACGACCAAGCGTAGTGGTTTGCCCTTTATGATTAGACGCTACAAAGCCTGTGATCACTTGCAGGTTTTTATGTTTGTCGAAGTATTCGGTAATGAGTCGATTTGTCGTTGTGAAATCTACTTTTGCAGCACCAAAATTATCGTTTGTTTGGATGATTTTACGCGCATCCAAAAGTTCGGCATCAATACCTTCTTGATTAAAATAAGCGGTAATGATGGTGGCAGATAAACGTTCACCAAAACTTAAAGCGAGGTCACGAATTCTTGGCGAAAACTCTCTCAGTAAAAACACACCGTGGAGAATATCCTCTAAATTATTGAGCATAATCTTGACATTGGCAAATACTTTACTCTGGCGTTCTACACCGATTAAACCTTTTACAATGTTAAACAGCGTACTTTCAATTTCTTCAAGACCTTGTTTGTAATCTTCATCGCCCATTGCAGCTTGTTGTCCAATTGACTCCAACAAGTTGGTTACACCTTTTTGGGCAGATACTACAAGTGCAATATGTATATCTCCGTTCAGGTAGTTTTGTACAATGTCTTTTACACGTTGGATACTGTCGATTGATCCAACAGAAGTTCCGCCAAATTTGAGTACTTTCATCGTTTTAGTGATCAAGGTTGAAACTATGCAGATACAGTTTCATACCATAAATTGAATAGCCGTAACGCTTAAAAAAATAGTAGAATAAACTGATTAAAATAAAAGTGGCAGCAATTCTCACTTTGTAAAAAATGCTTGCTATTCTGCAAAAAAAGGACTTTT
>JBMYQA010000286.1:0-7873 GCA_049600855.1 Flammeovirgaceae bacterium
TCTAAACAAAAAATTCAAACAAGTTCTTAGGATGGAACAAATGAATGAATGCTAGACTTATGGAAGAAACCCAATTAAAGGCTCCAATAGCTGATAAGGAAGATTTTATTATTGAGACACATGGCGATAAGCGCAACGACCCGTATTTCTGGATGCGTTTAACCGATGAGCAGAAGCGCGCCGAAACGCCTGATTCCCAAACACAACGGGTATTGAATTACCTCCATGCAGAAAATGAGTACCGCGAGGCCATCATGCAGCACACCGAGTCGTTTCAGGAAAAGTTGTATGACGAAATGGTGGGCAGAATCAAGAAAACGGATGAATCCGTTCCCTATTTTAAAAATGGCTATTGGTACTATACCAAGTTTGAGGAAGAAAGTGAATATGCCATCTATTGTCGCAAAAAAGGGAGCATGGAAGCCGAAGAGGAGATTATGGTGGATGCCAATAAATTGGCCGAAGGACACGAGTTTTATCAAATTGGTGGCTTAAATGTAAGTCCTGATAATAAGCTGTTGGCGATCAGCGAAGATTTATTGAGCCGAAGAGTTTATACGATTCGGTTTCTGAATTTGGAAACGGGCGAGTTTTTAGACGATTCCATTCCAAATACCACAGGTGGGGGAGCTTGGGCAAATGATAACCAAACTTTTTTCTACACCACTAAAAATGAAGTCACACTCTTGTCCGAAAAAATCAAAAAGCACAAGCTGGGGCAAGATTCAGCGAATGATGCCTTGGTTTATGAAGAAAAAGACACTTCCTTTTACATCGGTGTGTATCGCTCAAAATCGGGAAAATTCATTACCATTTATAATTCCAGTACACTGGTCAGTGATTATTACATTCTCCATGCGGATGAGCCTGATGGGGAATTTCAGCAGTTCACGAGTCGGGGAACCGATCATAAATATCAGATTGCTCATTTTGAGGATAAGTTCTACATCGTCACCAATTGGGATGCGAAGAATTTTCGGTTGATGGAAACGCCTGATACAGAAACCGAGCAAAGCAACTGGAAGGAGGTTTTGGGACATCGCAGCGATGTGTTGTTAAGTTCGGTAGATGTGTTCAAAAAATATTTGGTGATCAGTGAGCGTGCCAATGCCCTTACGCATATTCGGGTGATCAATCAGGAAACTAAAGCAGAGCATTACCTCGATTTTGGGGAAGAAGTGTATGTGGCACACACAGGCACAAATTATGAGTTTGATACGGAAGTATTGCGCTATGCGTATTCGTCCTTAACCACGCCAACTTCTACGCTAGATTACCAGATGGATACTCGGGAGAAAACCTTGAAAAAACAGCAAGAGGTTGTGGGCGGGCACGAACCGAGCGATTACCATACAGAACGTGTATTTGCCACCGCTCAAGATGGCACGCAACTACCGATGTCGGTGGTTTACCGAAAGGGCTTTGTGAAAGATGGCAATGCCCCCGTATTGTTGTATGCTTACGGCTCTTATGGCCATACGATTGATCCTGTGTTTAGCTCAACCCGATTGAGTTTGTTAGATCGCGGTTTTGCTTTTGCCATTGCCCACATTCGGGGAAGCCAAGCCATGGGACGACAGTGGTATGAAGATGGGAAGTTATTGAAAAAGAAGAACACCTTCACCGATTACGTCGATTGTGCCAAGCATTTAATTGCGGAAAAATTTACTTCTCCCCAACACTTGTATGCACAAGGAGGCAGTGCAGGAGGTTTGCTAATGGGTGCCGTAGTTAACCTCGCACCTGAATTATTCAATGGCGTGATTGCGGCTGTTCCTTTTGTGGATGTGGTATCTACCATGTTGGATGAATCCATTCCTTTGACGACCAATGAATTTGATGAGTGGGGGAATCCGAAAAAGGAGGAATACTATCATTACATTAAGTCCTATTCTCCTTACGATAATGTGGAGGCGAAAGCCTATCCCAATTTGTTGGTCACCACAGGTTTATTTGATTCCCAAGTGCAATATTGGGAACCCGCAAAATGGGTGGCCAAACTGCGCGATTTAAAGACCGATGAGAACCAATTGCTGCTTTACACCAACATGGATGCAGGGCACGGGGGCGCATCAGGACGATTTAAGCGCTATAAAGAAATCGCCATGGAATATGCCTTTTTCTTGGATTTAGAAGGGATTAAAGCATAGGTGTTTGTGTATTTCCTTCTACTCTTTTAAGGCGAGTAGAAGGAAATCCCTTTTTCTCTCCATAAGTCATTTCAACGATTCAATAAATCAGCGGAGGGATTCAATAAATGGGTAAGTTTAATCAAGTATGGTGCCTTTAGTTTTACAGTAATGTTTAACTAAATCTGGCATATGAAAAAGTTTGTCTTTCTCTGTTTATTCCTTGTTCATAGTTTGCTTGCACCTGCTGCTGTTATTTTAGTGGGCAGTAATAGCGATTTGCCCACCATGCAAGGGGGCTTACATACCTTGCGCTCAGCCATTGCTGCTGCTAATCCGAACGATAGCATTCAGTTTTCTGCGAATTTCACCATTACATTTGGTTCACCGATTATCATTAACAAGTCACTGTCGATTATTGGAAATGGAACACAAGCCACCATTCTCGATGGCAATGGTAGCGCGAGGCTTTTTGAAGTTTACCAACCCGTAAACTTTCAAGGACTTACCTTTCAAAATGCGAGATCACTTTCATCAGGTTCGAGTAATGCAGGTTGGGGAGGCGCTGTTCATTTAAACACTAATGCATCCTTTCTATATTGTGATTTTAAAAATAATGAAGGAAGTGTGGGTGGAGCAGTACACATTACCTTGTTGCCTACCACGCCGACCAATGGCAATATCCTATTTAATCAGTGTCACTTTTCAACTAATCACGCAAATTTCGGAGGGGGCTTGCATATAGGAAATACCTCTAGTAAAAGTTTGATTATCCAAAATACTACTTTTGATGGAAACTACAGTCAAACCTATGGCGGGGCATTTCAAACGGATTATGGAAATGTGGTGATGCAAAACTGTAAACTGCTAAACAACTCAACAGGATTTGCTGGTGGAGGAATCTACATGGCCTATTCTACGGTGGAATGTATGAATGTAGCGGTAGTGAATAATCAGGCCAATGATGGAGCGGGTGTATACCTAGATTTGAGTTCCACACTTCAGTTGAGATCAACAACCATTGCCGGAAATCAAGCAAATACAGGAGGAGGGGTTTCTGGGGAGAATTCACAAGTAAATGCATATAATACCATCATTGCTCAAAATCAGGCTTCAAGTAGTCCTGACATTGAATCAAATAGTGGATTGGCATGGGTGGTAAATTTGATTGGAGGGAACTTCATTGGAAATACAGCTGGAGTAAGCTCATCTACTGGATGGGATTTGATGGGCTCAAGTACGTTTGTGTTAGATCCTCGATTTGCCAATTTATCGAATGGTAATGCTGCACTTTCTCCTTGTTCACCTGCCTTAAATATTGGTATTAATGCAGCTATTCCTCAAGATATTTATGATGTGGATGGAGATTTGAACACTGCTGAATCCATTGATATTGATGTAAATGGCATGCCTAGACGCTATCAGCAAGGCATAGTAGATGCAGGGGCTTACGAGTATCAAGGTCTTCCAAATAGTTTTGGTATATCAATTAATGAGGAACGAGACGCCTTTTACCGCCAAGTTATTGCTTTGGTCGCTCAGGTGAGTAATGGTTCAGGAAATTATGCCTATGAATGGAAACTTAATGGGCAAGTACTGAGTACCGATCAAAGGCTCTTAAATCCTTGTACGAGGAAAAACTATGTGCTGACGGTAACGGATTTAGTGTGTAATACGGTACAAACGATTACTTACTCTTTTAGGAATTTGTATAATGAATGCGGAGAAGATCCTGCTGATCCTGTGTTTGGTTTAAAAGTATATCCGAATCCAAGTAATGGTATTTTTACGATTGCAGTGCCCGAAGGGGAAATTCGAGTTTATACGATTGTGAATACTTACGGTGAGGTGATTGAAAATAAAGTCGTTAAAAAGTTGACGAATCAATTGGAAATTAATTTAGGGCAACAAAGAGCGGGGCTTTATTTACTAAAACTCGTTGACCGTAAGGGGAATACATATCAAAAAAGGGTATTTATAGGTACTGATTATCAAAAGTAATGTTGATGAAAACGGAGCTTATCTAATGTGATAAATCATAGCGGTTACTTACGGTTTGTGCATTAGCCATCTCACTTTGTCGTGTCGTGTGCGCCCCCTGCCTTTGGTCGTATGACAAAGTGAGACTTTGCTGTTTGTGTATTAGGTAATCTCCGTTTCAATTTAGCCATTTTACAATGAGGTTTTGAACCAATTTGCATTTGTTCTAATTCAAAACAACGTGCAAACGTGTGTTTAAACATTATATAGTTAATAAAAGTTAATGGAATAATTGCCACTTATCAATCCAATTTCACCACTTATTCCGAATAAGCTACCAGTTATCCATCCATACTTTGAAGGGTTGGGAAATCCCCGTAATTATGCTGGCATGAACCTGACGAAAGAGAGAACACATTGCACTTTCTTTTGGTCTGTTTATGAGACTCTTTCAACTAGTTTTTTACTAAATCCAACCTAAATTAATTATGAAAAAGGTTTTAGCCTTCGCATTGTTATTTTTTGCATGCATTTCATGTGAATTTAACCAAAATGAAGTGGCATTGGAAGATAATTCCGAGTACACCTACACCTTCCATTACAAGGGAGAGGAATACCAAGAAGTTTTGAAGGAAGGAAAGCAGAATTCAAATGCGGTATTAGCAGCCGCTTTTAAAAATCCGAATCACGTAGTGTTTGTTCCCGCAGATGATTTGAAGAGTGTATACATTTTTGATACCAAAGAAGAAATGACTGCACACTTTGCCGAAGTATTTGAGCCAAGACCTTCTGATGAGACTTGTAGCGCAACCGTTACCTTATTTGAGCACAAAGATTATACAGGCGCTTCTTTAAGAATGTGTAACAGTGTCAGCCGATTGGGAACGTACAATTTCGATGACAAAGCGACTTCATTGATTTTGAGTAATACGACATGTGCCTCTAACTGGTACATCGGCTTGTATAAAGATCAAGTGTATGGTGGACCAGCAGTATACTTTGGTGCATCTACAGGAACAATTACCAGTATTCGTGATTTGAATGACTTTAAATTCCACAACTTTTTTGGCATTAAGTATGGCAAAGTGAACGATAAGGTAAGCTCGGTAGAATTCATTCCTGATGGGGGTACGTGTTTGCCTTTTTACCAAGGTTCAACAACTAACTTTGCAAGAAGTGGTACAGCTAGCGCTTCTTCTACCTTTTCGGGGTATGCTGCATCAAAAGTAAATGATGGTAGTCGCAATACCACCGTTGGTGGCGCACACAGCTGGACAAATGCACACACTTATGGAAGTGGCTTAGGGGGTGATGGAAGATTGCCAGAGTACGTTCAGGTGACTTTTAACGGTACGAAAAACATCGGAATGGTAAAATTATATTCGAGTTCAGGTTACGTGATTCGCGATTATTTACTTCAGTACCGCAGCACCAGTGGGGCGTGGATCACATTGGTAGATCAAAACGGGAATACTTCAGTAACAAGAACGCATACCTTTAATCGGGTAAATGCTACTGCGGTAAGAATTTATGCAGAAAGAGGGCCGAATAACCAAAGCATTTACGCGCGTGTAAATGAGTTGGAGGTATACTAAGCAGGTAAGCAAAATCAAAACGGACGGTAGTGGAAAGCTACAGTCCGTTTTTGCTTCAATGGATCTTTTATGGAAAATTATCGGATGATATTTGCAATCCATTGGTAAGCGATGAAGCCAAAGAAGAAGATGGTGATGGCTCCATTAAATGCGTTTCCAGTGAGAAAGGCAGCATAAATTCCCCCCACACCAAGTATGCCCATGATGCAGGCATAAGCGATTAATAGCGTTTTCCTTCTGCCCGTAAGCATAGTTCCAACAATCGGCATCATGGCAAAACCAACCCCTGCAAGGGCGAGCCAAGGTTCAAATTGGGTAATTCCATAGCCGATGCCACCAATCAATAAGGCTAAGGCACTAATCCCGACAAAGTTAGAACTCCTGATTTCATTCTTGGTAAGCAAATGTTTGCCGTAGACATTCAATCGTAAAAATAAGTTACTCAGCGGAGCCATGACCCAAGTGGAAAAGGCAAAAATGGCTAAAATCAGCAAGATTGGATTCAGATAAGGTTCAAGGTCAGGGTTTTCAGCCGCAAAATTACTTAATGCGCGATACCCAAAGTAGAAGGCAATAATTACACCCCATTGGTATTTTTCGGTGAGATTACTCATCCAGAATGAATACTTCAAAAACATCCGATAACCCCAATACCTTGCTTTGAGTGCTTGCGCCATTCCTTGTTGGGCTAACCTAAAATTAGGATCGAGCTTTAAGGATTCCCGAAAATGTTCCAAGGCTTTTTTATGATCACCCTTTTCGAGCAAGTTCCAACCATAAGTGGCATGGGTGTAGGCATTATTCGGATCATCGCCCAATGCGCCAGCTATGGTTTCGAAAGATTCTTCGGCTCGGTTTAATTTCAATAAAGCCGTGCTTCGAATATTCAAGGCCAGTGAATCAGAAGGGTCTAACTCTAACGCTTCATTAGCCAAATCAAGTGCTTTTTCAAAGGCTTTGCGATTCAGTTGAATCATTGCCCACAATGCGTAAAAAGCAGACTGAGCAGGATCAATGTTAATCGCCTCTTGAATGGCTTCCTCAGCTTGTTTGCTTTTATCGTCTTGTAAAAGTGTACGTGCTTTTCGGTAATGGAGCGCAGCAATTTGAGGACTGATGCCTATAGCGGTATTAATGAGTTGTAATGCCTCTTTGTATTGTTGTTTTTGGAGGTAACATTCACTCATCATGGCGAGCACCTGCACATCGTTAGGATCTTGGGCTAGTAAGTCTTTTAATATTTTGGCCGCTTCCTCATATTTTTCTTGCTGTAAGAGGATGGAAGCCCTGTAAATGAGTTGATCTTTCATGGTTACTTCTTAATCTTCATAAAGGTTAAAATGTCATCGTATAACCCCGATTCGTTGGCGTAAAGTGCAAAGTTTTTGGCGGTGGCAAACCATTCAGCAGTACTTGCTTTGTGTCTTTTGCTTGCTGAGTTTAAGTCTTTAGTAGTCAAAGGTTTAGGTATTCCATCTTTCATAGATTCTTCAATCTTTTTTTCAACCGAAATATCTATGACTGCTTCGATATCAGCGCCTGAAAAATCTTTTGTTTTTTTTGCAAGGCTCATGTAGTCGATATGATCTGTCGGTTTCCCTTTAAGCTTCAACTCAAAAATGGATGCACGCGCATCGGCATCTGGCGGTGGCACGAACACGATTCGATCAAATCGCCCTGGTCGCCTGAAGGCGGTGTCTAAATGCCAAGGAGCATTGGTTGCCCCAATAATTAGAATGCCTTCATTGTCGTTTTCTAATCCATCGAGCTCCTGCAAAAACTGATTAATCAGGTGTTTTCCACTCGATTGTTTCATGTCATTACGGCTGGCTCCAAGTGCATCAATCTCATCAAAAAACAGGACACATGGTGTATTTTTACGCGCTAACTCAAACACTTCATGCAGGTTCTTTTCGCTATTGCCCACCCACATGTCTAAAATGTCATTCAAACTCACGCTGATGAATTTGGCATTTACCTGTCCTGCCGTTGCTTTAGCCAAATAGGTTTTACCACAACCTGGAGGGCCGTATAATAAAATTCCTCCACCAATCTTTTTACCATAAGCTTTATACAACTCTGGATGTTGCAGTGGATGAATAATTTTTAGCTCAATTTCTTTCTTCACGGCTTCCATGCCTCCCACATCTTCAAAAGTGATGGAAGGTT
>JBMYQA010000287.1:0-7832 GCA_049600855.1 Flammeovirgaceae bacterium
ATTGATCTTAATACTCTCCTTAATTTGCTAAAATCACAGGAGGTACAATAGGGACCAATCGGATCAATTTGTCCATCAAAATCAGTACCTAGCGCAATGCAATCCCATGCTGTTAACTTACTTTCTTCACTCAACGTTGGATCAGCTGCGATGGTGGATACGATATGATGAATTTGATCGACGAGTAGGCGTGCCCACTTGCGTTTTTTGGAGCTATTTTGAAAAAACTCATGTTGAGGGAAGTTAGTAACCTGATTGTCGTCCAATCTACCTCTTAAGCTTTTTAGTTTTTTACCTCCCGCCAAAATGCGTTGATCAATAATTAAACCGATAATGCCCTGTGTTTGATGAATTCGAATGAGCTCATCGTCATACAAATTAATACTCCAAGGATTAAAGCCCTCAGATGCTTCATATTCCTCTTGCAAATCGGTGGGATCAAGCTCATCGGCTAGTCTGGGTTTGCCATTTACAGCCGCATGGCTCATAAAAATGGGAATGATATCGTCTGGATTTGCCGCATTGTGTTGGTCAATAATGTCATAATAACTCAGTCGGGCACGAACGCTCATATGCTTGATGTCAATCAGAATGCGTTCACCCGCATGCTGTTGTGATTGTCTACGTTGCTTTGAGACTTCATCAATTCCCAACAATCGGAGCAATACCTGTTTGCCAAAATCCGTAAAGTCGATATTTAAATTTTCACGAGTTTGTGTGCCAAAGCGTGGTCCCCAAGGTTCGGCATAATCGAAAAGCGCTTGAAAGAAGATGGATAAGCCCTGTGCATGTCCACAAATGCTGTTGGCAAATACATGCGTGAGGTTGATGGAAAAGGGTGGAAACTCTAACGCTCCATTTACCCCTTTAATAAAGTCCACCCGATCTAAAAAGGCTGCATCAGTGAGGTTAAAGGGATTGGGAATTGGGGTGCCTTGTGCATCGGGAAAGTTGACATGCCCGCGTCCTAACGCATGTAAGCCCTCAATGGCAATTAATACGGCAATGAGGTGGTGTCTTTCATTCTTTTGATTTCGCTCAATGATCTGCTGAACTTCTTTAAAGTTATGGACAATCCAATAGCTGCATTTTATTGGTTTACCTCCAATATCAACAAATTGAGCAACACCATTATTGCCCGAGCATTTTAACAAGAGTTCGTATTCAGCCATCAAATCATCAAAGTGATTGTAAGTAGGCGCTTGGAATTCCTCATCAATGCGTTCCGAAGGAATACTCGCAGTTTGTCCTGCCAAATGTTCAAGGGTACGATCCAAATCGGAACCAAATAATTCAGAAAAAACGGTCTTTTGTTCAGCAGGATGTAAATTACAAATTACAAGTTGTACACCTGCTTCTGCCATGGTTCTAAAATCCGTTTGGGAAAAAGCAGGAATCCCAATTACTTTATTGATAATATTTTTAATGTCAAAACCTCGCCCAAAGGGTTCCCACAAATCGGTAAGTCCATTTTGTAGGTATTTCATGGTTGGATGAACGTGGATGTCTGCGAACATAAGTATAGGTGTTTTAGTGTTTCGTTTTGTGAACAGTTTAGGTACACAAAAGGGCGTTATTTTACCCATGATTAAAATAAGAAATCCTATGAAATAATTCTAATCTGTTTCTCTTTTAAATCCTGAATTGGATAGGGCGTTGAGGGTTAAAGGAGTGTTATGGTACTATTTTGTTATGAATTAGCGCATTTTTTCCTTCTGTAAGGGTAGAAATACAGGAGGAGGGTAATAAAGCACAGGTATATGTTAAAAAAAGACAAAAAAACACCACAATGATTTCTTTCCTTTGTAAAAGAGGATTATTCGAGGAGAATCCTGCATTAAGCATACATGAGATCGCCAGAAATGTAGTGTGGATAAAATGATTTTTTCACGTTACCATCTGCCAACGAAGCAAAATTTTTCTTTAATCAAACGATTAATTTTCAAGTGCTGGCGGCTCAGTAACTACTGGGCTACTAATGCTTAACTATCAGCATAAAAAAACTTCAATTTCGGTGAGTTTAACAGCTAGAATGAGCTGAAGGGATTCACTATGTCTTAAAAATCTAACTAATCAAACATGCTAAAACAACTATTATGCGTAGTAGGTTTGCTATTGTGTGTATGTGTCAATCATGCATTTGCAGACGGAAAGATTGCCATCAGTGGCAAAGTGACCTCATTTGATGATGGGGAAGGCGTACCAGGAGTCAATGTACTGCTGAAGGGAACAAACATTGGAACAACTACAAATGTAAATGGAAATTATTCCATCTCGATTCCAGAAACGAAGGATGCGATACTCGTTTTTAGCTTTATAGGAATGGAAACACAAGACGTGGCAGTGAATGGACGCACTGTTGTTGATGTAGTGATGTATGCAGCAAATACTCAATTAGAGGAAGTCGTAGTAACGGGCTTGGGCGTAACGCGGGAAAAGCAATCCTTGGGTTATGCCATTCAAGAAGTAAAAGGGGAGGGCGTAAGTACTGCTAAAGAAGATAACTTTATCCGATCGCTATCGGGTAAGGCAGCAGGGGTCAATGTGCGATCATCTTCTACACTTGGTGGTGGTGCAACGATTTTGATTCGGGGTAATTCTTCCTTGTCTGGAAATAACCAGCCCTTATTCGTTATAGACGGTGTTCCGATTATTAATTCCTATGGAGGTGGCTCTGGTCAGCTTGCTGGTGGTGGTGGCTATGATTTAGGAAATACGGCATCTGACATTAATCCGGAAGATATTGAATCCATATCCATTTTAAAAGGAGCCAGTGCCGCAGCAATTTATGGCTCGCGTGCAGCAAATGGTGTCATTCTAATTACAACCAAAATGGGTCGTAAAGGCAAAGGGATTGGTGTGGAATTGAGTACAGGAATTACCATTGCCCGAATTGATAAATCTACCTTGCCCAATTACCAAAATGAATACGGTGGTGGCAAGGGAGGCTTTACTGAGTTTGAGTATGATCCTGCCATTCACCCTGCTTCTTATGCCGCGTTTGATGGCGATTTAATGGTGCAATATGGGGTGGATGAAAGCTGGGGACCTCGATTTGATCCAAACTTAATGGTTCGGCATTGGGACAGCTGGGATCCAACAGATCCAGAAAACTTTGGTCAAAAAAGACCTTGGGTAGCTTCTCCAAATAGCTTGGATTATTTGTTTGGCACAGGGGTGGCCTTAAACAATTCAATTGCCTTAAATGGTGGAAATGAAATGAGTACTTTTAGAGTAGGTTACACCAACTACAATGTAAATGGTACCTTGCCCAATAGTGAATTAACCAGAAATGCCTTGAACTTCAATGGTTCTGCAAAGTTTCACGATAAGTTGCGTTCCAATATCTCCATCAACTATGTGAACAACAAAGCAAAAGGACGACCAGGAACAGGCTATTCGGATAATGATGGAGCAAGTATCATGGCTTCTTTTGGGATGTGGCACCAACGGCAATTGGATTTGAGCCGTATGGAAAATTACCGAAATGCAGACGGTTTACAACGGGCTTGGAACCGTAAAGGCTATGACGATTACCGACCAGAGTATTGGGACAATCCCTATTGGACGCGTAACGAAAACTATCAATCGGATGACCGTGATCGTATTTATGGAAAGTGGGAATTGATGTATTCGCCAGCGGATTGGTTGCAGGTAACAGGCCGAGCAGGTCTTGATCATTACAACTATACCAATGAGTTTAGAATCAATAAAGGAGGTGTGGTAGAATGGGTTGATCGTGGGGCATATCCTGGCTATTGGGTAACTAGAGGAGCGGTTACTGAGCGGAATTACGATGTGTTTCTTACCGCTGAGAAATATTTTGACAATGAGTTTTCCATTAATGCCATGGTTGGTGGAAATCACCGAAGAAGCTTAAGTAGTGGAACTTACCTTGGAACCAATGAAGGCTTGATTGAAGCAGATATTTTTGCCATCTCGAATTCGGTTTCCGATAACTTGTTGAGCAATGAGTGGATTAACCGACAGGATGTAAACTCTGTCTATGGAAGTGTGTCGCTTGGCTATAAAGATGTGCTCTTTGTAGAATTGGGCGGACGTAATGAATGGTCATCTACCTTGCCCAAAGATAACTGGTCATTCTTTTACCCTTCTGCATCCGTATCATTTGTGTTTAGTGAGCTAAATGCCTTTCAAGGTCTTGAAGCCTTATCTTTTGGGAAGTTACGGGCAAACTTTGCACGGGTAGGAAATGCGCCAGGCGTGTTTAACACAGGAGATCCAAGGTTCTCCGCAGGCGACAAGTTTAATGGCCTGCCTACTTCATACCCTGATGCCAGCTATCGCGATCCTAATTTAACCAATGAAACAACAGAAGAAATTGAGGTGGGTTTAGAACTGAATTTCTTTAAAGGAAGAGCTACCTTAGATTTAGCGCTCTACAAGAAAAATAGTTTTGATCAATTGCTCTCCATCCCTGTACCTGGTTCTTCGGGTTTTAGTACCAAATTTGGTAATGCAGGTAAAATTGTGAACAAAGGCATTGAAGTGATGTTGAGTGGTAGTCCGATTAAAACCAAACACTTTGATTGGAATGTGACTGTAAACTGGACAAGTTACAATGGTGAAGTGAAGGAGTTACCACCAGGCGTAGAAACGATTGAGTTTGGAAGTTTGTATGAATTAAAATTAGTACACCAAGTAGGGCAACAATACGGTACCTTTTTGGGTCGAGATTATGTGTATTTGGATGGCAAGCGCGTAGTGGATGCCGATGGAACGTATCGTTTATCTGACCCTAAACCACTAGGTTCGTTTTTGCCCGATTGGGAAGCGGGCATCACCAATACATTTACCTATAAAAGCATTAGTTTAAGTACGTTGCTGGACATTCGTCAAGGTGGGAAAGTGTTCTCCCAAACCCATCGTTGGGGATTATTGACGGGCGTATTGGAAGAAACGGTTGGAACAAACGATTTGGGGAATCCTATTAGAGATGCAGTGGCTGATGGTGGAGGGGTGATTTTGGATGGCGTAACTGAAAATGGTGAGGTGAATACGGTGCGTATTTCAGCGCAAACGGCATTTAACGATGGGGAAAATCCAGAATCAGCTTCTTTATTTGATGCCAGTTACATTAAACTTCGCGAAGTGACTTTAAATTATGCTTTGCCTTCTTCCCTAGTCAGTAAAACCCCTTTTAGTAACATTTCTGTGGCATTGGTTGGACGTAACTTAGCCATTTTGAGGCGACATATTGATCACATTGATCCTGAAGCCTCGTATGGTGTGGGAAATATTCAAGGAATTGATTGGGGGATGTTGCCACGCGAACGTACTTATGGATTTAAGCTCAACCTTGCTTTCTAACCTCAAAACGAATCGAACATGAAAAATTTATATAGTTATCTATTCATTGCCTTACTATTGGTGTCTTGTACCAATGATTTTGAAGAACTCAATACTGATGTAAAACGGCCAGATAGCGTTGATCCAAGCTTCATCCTTACGGGAATTGAGTCTTCGTTGATGAATCAATATGTATTCACCAGCAATTTATTCCAGAATGAAACGGGAACGATGGCGCAGTATTTTGTCAAACATCAATATACCAATGAGAATATCTACAACTTTAGAGGAAGTATGTTTGATTCTTATTGGAGCATTCCTTACACTCAAATTTTCCGTTTGCGGCAAACCGCTGATATTGTGGAAAATGAATCTCCTTACAATCTGGTCGATCAGGCTGTTATCAATAATCGCTTAGCCATCCTGAAAATTTTAGAAGTGTGGACGTTTACTCAGATTACCGATGCTTTTGGAGATATTCCTTACTTTGATGCCGTAGCTGGAGGAGAAAATTTAACGCCTACGTACGATCAGCAAGAAGTAATTTACCCAGAATTACTACTCACTTTAGCGCAAGCAGTAGATTTGATTGATGAGGGAGCTGATGCATTTGGTACAGCAGATGTGATTTTGAATAGCGATATGAGTGGATGGAAACGTTTTGCGGCATCGCTGCAATTGCGTTTGGGCATGCGCATCATGGATGCCAATCCCACATTAGGTACCAGTACCATCAATGAGGCATTCGCCAATGGGGTAATTCGTTCGAATGATGAAAATATCACCTTCATGTTTCCAAAAGATACGCATCAAAGTCCGCTCAGAAGAAATAATGGAGAAGCTTCTTGGGATGATGTAGTCATTTGCAAAACCTATACAGATATTGTGAATGATCGAAATGATCCGCGCAGAAGGCACCAAATGTATGCTTGGGGACCAGCTTCAGAGCCGTATAGAGGCTATCCAATGACAGATCAAAGTTTTATTCAGTTAGGTGAAGGCCGTTGGGATTGGGCATTTTTGGGTTGGAATTTTCGCTATGCCGATGAACGGGGTGATGGCTGGCCGCATGTGCTCATTGATTTTGCCGAAATCAATTTCTTGAAAGCAGAAGCAGTAGAACGTGGAATTTTAGCAGGTGATGCAGGGCAATTGTATCACGATGGGATTCGTGCCTCTTTGGAGTATTGGGGAGCCACAGAAATTGAAATCACGACATATTTGGCAGAGGCGAATGTGGCTTATGACCTTCAAGTGGGGAAAACGTGGCAGGAAAAAATCGGTATTCAGAAATACATTGCCGCTTTTCCACAATCTGCTCAGGCATGGGCTGAGTTGCGAAGGCTAAACTTCCCCAAATTAGTTGCTCCCATAAAAGAAGGGCAGCCACTTCCTGAAGCGGATATTCCAGTGCGGATGCCGTATCCAAATAATGAAGTCATTTTGAATGCAACCAACACTGCCGCTGCGATTAATGCCATTGGTGGCGCAAATAGCATGAACGTGAAAGTGTGGTGGGATATTGATTAATTACTTCGAATCGCTTGTTAGTAGTAATCTTTTTTTCATAATAGTTTCTGACACTTAATGAGTCGTTAAAGGCAAATCATTTTATGGTTTGCCTTTTTTTAGTACTACTTTATCACGGCCTACTTATCGTATAAAATGCGCCTTAAATAAGGCATAATCAGACTTGACAACACTGGCATAACCTACGGCCACTTCACGGACAATTTGCTTAAACTCTTTTGATTTACCTTTTGTTAAGCTTCTAATTTCTTTTCCCAATGAATAATGATTGGCTTTGTTGGCGCGGGCATGTTCGGTGGCTAAAATTTGTCCCCAATAGCTCGCCATCTCCACATAATCCTTTTCCGAATTGATGTATTTATGCATTTTAAATGATTTTTTGTAGGGATTGCGCTCGCGCACACTGTAGACTTTGTCTCGAAACTTGACCCATCCTAAATGATTGTCAGGTTGGTAGTCGAGTGCGCGATAGGCTGCGGTGTAGCGAATGCCTTCATGGGGAAATTGTTTGTGATAATGGACTTTTTGAATATCCGTTGCATGAGGATAGGCAGAAGGTTTCCAAATTTCTTTCATATCTAAAATCACTTGTCCATCTTCAGCTTCATGGTTACCTTGAATTAAAATGTAAAAACGATCCACACCTAAAGAGCCTGTTCCTGCATTTACCCTTCGGACAATATCCAAAACTTGAAAGTAATTACTATGGAAATTATGATGTTTATTGATGGTATCCACATAGTCTGGTATCGTGGTTTTAATCATTTGAAAGAGGGCTTGCTTTTCCGTTTTTTTCAGATCTTGTACATCCGAAAGCGCTCGATTAAATAGGCGTTTCCCATTGATGACCACCGTCCAATCATCTAAAAGGTGCGCACGACTTTCTTTTTTTGTGGTGTCTTGTAAGAATTTTTTTAGCAGACCAGCTGTATTTTTAGCATGGTAGGCCGTTTGATCCGCTTTTCGGGAACCAGAAAACTTAGCGCTAGTTT
>JBMYQA010000288.1:0-7818 GCA_049600855.1 Flammeovirgaceae bacterium
GACAAATTGTGGTGACTGGATTAGTGGGGAAACTTCTATTTCTAGTTCAGCGATCAATCAAAGTTTTACGTATAATGCAGGAATAGTTCTGTGTATTGATCCACCCACTTACAACTGGTCTGTGGAGGGAGGGATTATTATGTCAGGTAATGGAACTAATAGCGTGGTGATTAGGTGGCAAACCGCTGGTAATCATAAAATTACAGTAACAACGGGTTGTCCTGGAGGTTTTGGTGAATTATCGACCACACATTGTTTAGATGTAATTGTAGCGGCTCATCAACTAGCTCCTCCGATGACTTTAGGGGGATCTGGAACCTGCTTGGAAACCATTAATTTGAATGTGTTAAGTGATGCTGGTAGTTCTGGCTTAACCTATAAATGGTATACTACAGCATTAGGAGGAAGCTCTTTTTACACAGGATATACCTATTCGGCAACGTTTCCTGAAACCACTACTTATTATGTAAGTGCATCAGATGGTGTAACCGAGAGTGATCGCTCAGCGGTAACGGCCACAGTTACTAGTTGTCCTTCTACGTTGATTTGTGACAATTGGATTAGTGGACAAACAACTATTTTGAGTAGTGAGCTTAACCAAGAAAAAACATATCATGCTGGAAGCTTTTCTTGTACAAGAGGTAGTTTTTACAGTTGGTCAATTCAAGGAGGCCAAATTATTTCAGGAGATGGGTCAGCTTCTGTAGTAGTTAAATGGAATACCTCAGGGATACAACGCTTGACCGTGACACCAAGTTGTTTAGGGTTACAACACAATTCTCATTGTTTGGAAGTTATGGTGGGTGATGTAGTTAGTGCGCCAACTATGACTAATGGAGAGGGTACCTGTGATTTAACAGAATTAATTACTTTACAAGTAGCTAATCCAAATCCTAATTTAACGTATCAATGGTATACCACAGCATTGGGAGGAAACTCCTTTTTTCAAGGAAGTGCTTATATGGCTACCTTTTCAGCAACAACCACTTATTATGTTAGTAGCACTAACGGAGTACAAGAAAGTACCCGAACTCCTGTAACGGCAACAGTAAAAGACCTACCCACTGCTCCCACAGCAGTATTACCTTATGGCTTTTTATGTTCGGGAGCGACTCAAATGCAATACATAGTAGATGGTTATCCTTTAGGACATCAGGCAGAGTGGTATAATGCCAATGGCGACCATTTATTTAGTGGAGAAATATTTACAATAGATATTAGCCAATTAGAACCCCGTTATTTTGTAGCCTTTTCTCATCCTGACTTTGAATGTGAAAGTGAACGATTGGAATTTCAAACAGGAAATGTATCTGCTCCAGTGGTTACACTTATTCCACATGGCGCAAAGGGCAATCAAATTTTATCAGAAAGTGCGGATTTTACCGTTATTGCTCAAACAGATCCCCCTTCATCAGGGGAATATATGCATTATTGGGGAAAGAACGCGATTTCAAGTAATTTGTCAACTGTGCCACAAGTTTTGCAAAATGGCGAACAAATTGAACTCTATGCTTATGAGAATGGCTGCTGGAGTGAACCTGTAGTATATACAGCAGTTGCTGCGAGTAACCCAGACATGAACTGGTTATTAGCCAAATCATTTGACCAGAATGGAAATGTAATTGCAGAATCTAAAACATACTTTGATTATACAGGAAAACCTTTACAGACTCAAAATAAACGATTTTTAGAAAATAAAACGGAAGTTTTTGCTCTACAACCTATTTACGATAGCTATGGTAGAATGGCCATTAATACAATGGCGGCTCCTATCAATAGCGATCGCTTTATCTATCAACCTAATTTTGCTACAGTTAATGGAGAACCTCTTGTAGAGCGCAATTTTGACCTGCCTTTGGATAACACCCAACGAGGAACATTAGGCTGGTACTATAGTCATAATAATGATTTAGAAGAACTTACTCCTGTATCTGGTTATCCATACAGTAGAACGACTTATTACGAGGATGGTTCAACAGAAGTTAAGTCAGAAGCTGGACCAGGAGATACCACTCGAATTGGTTCTGGTCATGAGGTGTTTTCAAGAAGTTTTCCGTTGCATCAGGAGTTGGACCATTACCTAACCGTTCGAGAAATGGTTTTTCCTGATGAGCCAATAGTATCTGATTTGACTTATCAAGGAGGAAAGTTGATCTCTAAAGATGCAAACGGAAAAGAGGCTGTATCTTTTATAGACTTAGGGGGAAATATACTCGCTTCTGGTTTAATTCAGGATGATATAGGTGCTTATCAAGCGAATGTAGCTATAGCAGTGGGTTTGCCAGACATCTATTATAAAAACATCACCTTAAATGCAAGTTCAGTTACGCTTAAAATGTTGAGTAATGCAGACGTTCAAATCTATGATCAACTGCAATGGGATGAAAGTGGAACCAATATGCAAGCTGGTTTGCTGTTTACAGGCTTATTTTATGAGGGACAAACACTTGACTTTACACCGAGCCAAGATGCAAGTGGGATGATTCAAATTCAGGTTCGATCATTCAACCCTTTTGCCATTGCCGCTTTAATTGCCGATAACTTTGAAGAATGTGATGACCCTTGGTGCCAAGAAGCGAAAAGTGAAGGAGGCAATCCAGTTACAGATGTTTTTATTCCAAGTTTAGAATCTCCTACTACGCTTAACCTTCAAGCAGGGTTATATACCAATTTTACATTGCAGTTTGAAAATGTACTTACTGGCTTAGTAGTAAATCAAAGTGTGAATAATACGGGTTTGCTGAATTTAACAGGTGGATATTATAAAGTAAGCTTTATTCACAATGGACTTCCTGTTAATAACTTGAATCATATTCCCCCACGATCAACCTATGATCAAGAAGTGGCAACAGTTTCTTACAGCTATCCGATTAGCCAACTTACCTATCGATTTTATGATAATCGGGGGGCGATGGTTTGTTCAATTTCTCCAAAAGGCTTAAAAGATTTAAGGTCAGGAGCTGCCACTTATGCTGAAATTGATAAAACCATATATGAGTATAGTACTTCAGGTGAGTTATTAAATGAAACAACGATTGATGGGGGAACAACTAACTTTATCTATCGAAAAGATGGTAATGTTCGTTTTTCTCAAGATGCCTATCAAAAAAGTAAAGGATATTTCTCTTATTCAGCTTACGATGAATATGGACGAGTGTTTTCTTCAGGAGAATATCGAGGTGCTAGCAAAGTATTCGAACCATATAACAGTACAGGGTATGTGACTAATAGTATTCATCATGTAGTGGAGCTGCAAGGAGAAAGTGGAAGTAATATTAGTGGTTTAGATAAGGCTAGTTGTCGAGAAATTTCAAACATTGTTTATGATCAAGCAGTGGCAGGCTCAGGGCGTACGCAAGAGTTTGTAGAAAGTAGCGTTTCGTATATTGAATATTTAGATACTTATAGCAGTGCTCCTACTCATAAAACATGGTATAGTTATGATATTGAAGGTAGGGCTACTTGGGTAGTTCATGAATATACTGATTTAGGTAAGAAAACCTTTGATTATGAATACGACTACTATGGAAATATCACACAAGTAATCTACCAAAAAGATCATCCAACAGAAGCTTTTTATCATCGTTATACCTATGATAAGGAGAGTCGATTAAATTTGGTAGAAACGAGTAGAGATGGCATCGTATGGGAAAAGCAATCAAGCTTTGAATATTATTTACATGGCTTACTAAAACGTGTAGTGATTGGTGATGATATGCAAGGACTTGATTTTACTTATACCATTAAGGGATGGCTGAAAAGTGTAAATAATGTAGAGGATGAAACCGATCGTAAAGACTTACTTTTAGCTTCTGGCTTGCCTGAAGATTTATTTAGCATGCAGCTTGAATATTTCTCAGGCGATTATGTAAGTGCACGTACAAGTAATACAGTTAATGATGTAACAGTAGTAGGTTATGACAATCAGTATGATGGTAATATAAAAGCTATGACTTGGAAAAGTTCTAACCCTGGACAGCCAAGTTTTGAGGCAATGGCTGATATGTTTGCTTACCAATATGATGAAGTAGACCAGCTGAAAGGAGCTGATTTTGGTAGCCTTCAAAGTAATACCTTTGTAAAATCAACTGGTAATCGCTATCAAGTGAGCAATATTCATTACGATTGGAATGGAAATATATTAGGCTTACGTAGAAATGGTAAAGATGGGCAAGCTGTTGATAACTTTGATTACCAGTACAAAGGCAGAACCAATCAGCTGATGAAGGTAGGAGAACCTGCTGATGCTATTTATGCCGAGTATACTTATGATGAAACTGGTCGTTTAACGACAGAAATCAATCATCGTGATAGCAAACAGTTAGAACTCGTTTACAATTCCTTAGGTTTAGTAAGGGAAGTGAAGGATCAAGGAGTGTTGCTTGCCACATATGATTATGATAACTTAGGTCAACGTTTAAAGAAAACGGTCTACTTAGCAGGTGTAACTACTACCACATGGTATGTGCGAGATGCTAATGGTACAGTAGCTAGTGTTTATGAACAAAAAGGGACTGCTGAATTGATACAGAAAGAAATCCCAATATATGCACCAAGTCGATTAGCAAATATGCGGTATGATGAGGACTTAGGTTGGGAAACATTGTATGAGTTGAAGGATCATCTAGGGAATGTGCGAGTGACTTTTCGAGAAGGAAAGGCGAGTAGTACAGATTATTTCACCAGTATGGATGATGGCACCAACATAAATGGGCTGCCAGCTCAGTCAGGTGATCCACAATTTCAAAATATGACATTAGATTGGACTCAATCACATGATCAGGGAGGAGCTTCTGTAAAATTGAATAATCAAGAAGGGCCACATATTTGGTTGCCAGTAAAACAAGGCGATCATTTATTTGCAGAAGTATATTTTTATGCTCCTGATCCCCCTAGTGGAGGTCGGATAGGAAGAACAACAAATGGGTTTAATTTACCCCTTATTTCTGCACAACCAACGTATGCAGGACAGGGAGAACAACGGAGTACAAAAACGCCTACAGTTGGTCTTAATGTATTGGCTATTCCTAGATTATTGGGTACTAAAACTCAGCGAACAACCACCTCACAATTAACATATAATGCTTGGATACGAATGGAGTTGTATGCGAGTGAGAATGGGCATGAGTTAATTGATACTAGAGCGGTTCAAGTTAGCATTACGGAAACGCAAGCGGGGCAGTGGGTTCCCATCAGTGCCAGTTGGGATAATGTGCATTGGGCAGAAGAATGGTGTGAAGGCTTTGTGAAAATCTATTTGGATAATGCTTCTAATCAAGATTTGTGGTTTGATGATTTTAATATCGTACAAAGTCATTTAGCGGCTCCTGTGGAAGTAGTCTCTTATGCCGACTATTATCCTTTTGGTGCTGAAATGCGTAGCAGCTGTTTAACCGATATGCGTTATGGCTACCAAGGTGATTTTGCTGAAAAAGACCAAGAAACTGGTTGGAATGCCTTTGAGCTTCGAATGTATGATGCACGTATCGGTCGTTGGTTATCCATGGATCCTTATGCACAATATTATTCACCTTATATGGCTATGGGTAATAATCCGATCACTCATGTTGACCCAGATGGCGGAACTGATGGTTCAGAAACAGGTCGAGAATTTTACATTCAGAATGGAACGGCAGTTCATACAGGATATAATAATTTGAATCATGACCGCTTACATTTTGTAGATGGCTCCATAGAGAATCGAATGTTTGCTTTAAATATTGTTGCTTATGAAACCACTCAGGCTGAAGTTTTCTGGACGAACTTTCATCATAGCCGAGACGAATGGGCACCATTAATGGAGTTAATGAGTCATTTAATTACGCTTCCAATGGATTTTGCGAGTTTAGGAAGTATTTCACTTGGAAAGCAAGCCTTAATTCAAACAGCAAAACACACTGTGAAAAATGCAGGTAACATTGCTACTAGGGGAAAAGCAACTCTTCAAAGTATTAAGGGAGTTACTAAACTGAAACCTAAACCCATAGGGTGTTTTGTTGCTGGTACACTTGTACTTACTAAAGAGGGTTTAAAAGCCATTGAATGGATTACAGCAGATGAACTAGTTTGGGCTTACAATACAGATACAGGTGAAAAAGAATTAAGACCTGTAGTTCAGGCTTTTGTAAAGCAAGTAGATAAAATGGTACGAGTATATGCCCAAGGCGAATGGATTGAAACCACTCCCGAACACCCATTTTTTGTACAAGGTTCGTGGGTATTTGCAAATGATTTGACTATTGGAGATTCCTTATTGCTATTTAATGGTAAGAAATTGGTTGTAGAGCAATTGGAAAAGTTGGATACTGTAATTACGGTATATAACTTTGAAGTAAAGGAGTTGCATGATTATTTTGTGGGGGAAAATGAGGTGTTGGTGCATAATAGTAATCCATGTACCGCAACATCACTTGTTAAACAAAGTGATAGTATATTAAAAGAAGCTCAAAAATTGTCATATGCTGAAAGTGGGCAAGTTAATGGTTTGTTAGAACAATTGTACAAAGGTAATTGGAAACATGCAGGAAGAGGTTCTCATGATATTGTATTAAAAAGTGGAGAAAGAATTATCGAAATGCGATCTGGAGGCACTGCGAGGGTTTATATGAGAAGAGTTGCCCAAACTGCTTTTGAAATTTTAGGTTACTCAGGTAAGAATAATCAAAATCGTGTTATAAAACTTATAGATTCATTTTTCTATGGAGCAAAATAAAAAATATTCTATTTCCACTATTGGAGATTTAGAAAGTGGAAACTATGAAAATATTGATGTTGAGTTACATTTTGAGAATGGAATGCACTTTATAGCTACTTTTATTCTTCGGAGTTATGTAAATAGAATAATGGATGAAGGAAAAGAGTATTTTTGGACATCAGATATGATTATTGTTGATGAGTTGTCATTTGATATTTTTAAACAAACCATTGATGATCTATTTAAAGAACATTATTTTTATTATGCATTTTTACCGTGTAATGAATTAGCAGCTAAAGTAAAATATGAACATATAGGAAATCCTTTTGAATTCTAAATTACAAACCCGATTCAGAGTAAAGAGTCGGGTTTATATTTGACTTATATGAAATCCTTTCTTTTATTAATATCATTTGTGACCATTTTTGGCTTCAATACCCAAGCCACTCACATCGTAGGTGGAGAGCTAGAAGTACAACACGTTCAGGATAGCACTTATAAGTTACGAGCCATTTTGTACTTTGATGTGTTTTATGGAAGCACAGATGCACGAGATACGCTCATTGTTTTACATATTTTTGACAAAGGAGTAGATACGGTAATGGCTACTTATTTTGCCAAGTTACAAACTGTTGAAACTGTTAATTATTCAAACCCTGATTGTGCGGTTGCTTCATTAGCTACTGAGCGGATGATTTATGAACGGGAAGTAATTCTTAATCCAGAAGAGTATAATCAACCAAGTGGTTATTATTTAGTTTGGGAGCGGTGCTGTCGAAATGCAGTGATTAATAATATAGAAAAGCCTGATAGCACAGGAATGACTTTCTATTTGGAGTTCCCTCCTGTAGAGAAGGATGGTCAACCTTTTATCAACTCAAGCCCTTCATTATTTCCGCCACTGAGTGATTTTGCTTGTGTAGACTTGCCCTATTTTGTTGATTTCAGAGGGGACGATGTCGATGGTGACTCCTTGGTATATTCATTATCGCATCCCTTAAAAGGGAATGCTGATAATATTGTTACTGCTCCTTTTGCTGCTGTTCCAGCCCCCTATCCACTAGTAGATTTCAAAACCAACTACTCAGTGAATAATATGATACCAGGTTCACCTGCACTTTCCA
>JBMYQA010000289.1:0-7766 GCA_049600855.1 Flammeovirgaceae bacterium
CCTCATCAAATTTGTCTTTGGTATCTTTCTCTGCAAAACCGTTGATATCGGATTCCGTGTATTGGATGCCATCTACTTTTTTTTCTCCCGAAAAAGCAATAGCGATCTTAAATGGATTACCCCTTTGCGCTAATAAACGCATAATGGATTTGTAGTAGCGAATAGCAGACTCAATACTTTGGGTAATCACCATACCCTTGGCCTTGCCTTTGAGCTTTTTGACATTATACACCTTACGAATAAAGTGATCTACCATGACCTCTGCTTTGGTGTCAATCGTGCGCTGGTCACGCTCTACATATGCTTTAAGCTTGCTTTGGGCTTTTTGGGTATCAAAAAGTGGGTTATCTTCTATCGACTTCTCTATTTCGTAATAGCTCCGATAGGTGGTGTAATTGGTGAGTACATCCAAGATAAACCCCTCTTCAATGGCTTGTTTCATGGAATACAAATGGAATGGTGCACAAGAGCCATCTTCTCTTTTTGTACCAAAGCGCTCCAACGTAGTGTTTTTAGGAGTTGCAGTAAAGGCGAAATAAGAAGCATTATCTCGCATTTTACGCGCTTCTATGGCTCGGATGATTTTGTCTTGTACATCTTCTGGTTCATCTTGTGCGCCACCGCCCATTGCCTGATTCATGGTACCTGCTGCCCGACCACTTTGCGAGCTGTGTGCCTCATCAATGATTACTGCGAAGTTTTTATTACTTAAATCAGCGATACCATCAACAATAAACGGGAACTTTTGGATGGTCGTAATGATGATTTTCTTGCCTTGCTCTAAACTCTCTCGCAGTTCTTTGGAGGAATAGGCAGGGGCAATGATGTTTTTGACATCGGAGAATGCAGCAATATTTTCGCGTAATTGTTTATCGAGCAAGCGCCGATCTGTTACTACAATGACAGAATCAAACAAAGGATGTTCAATATCTTTTGCTCCTTTTACCTCATGGGTAGTTGGATAGGTTTCAATAAGCTGATAGGCTGCCCATGTGATGGAATTAGATTTGCCTGAACCTGCCGAATGTTGGATTAAATAGGTATGCCCCACTCCATGCGCACTGGCATGACTGATGAGCCTGCGTACCACATCTAATTGATGGTAACGAGGAAAAAACAGGGTACGCGTTTTGAGTGCATCTTTGGGCTTACCATCGAAACGGACAAAGTGTTGGATGATGTTGGCTAAGCTATATCGGCTAAAAATTTCTTCCCAAATGTAAGCCGTTTTATGACCTCCTGCCCGATTAGGAGGATTCCCCTTACCATTGTTATGCCCCTTATTAAACGGCAAAAAGAACGTGTCTTTGCCCATTAAACGAGTAGTCATATGGGCTTCATCGGTATCTAATGCAAAGTGTACCAAGCAACGCCCAAAGCTTAGTAAGGGTTGCGTGTAATCTCTTTCTTTGTATTGCTTAATGCCATGAAATTTGGCATTTTGACCTGTCCATGCGTTTTTAAGTTCGATGGTGACAATGGCTAGGCCATTTAGAAAAAGCACCATATCGACTGCTTCTCTCGCATTTTTTAAGGAATAGCGAACTTGACGGGTAACGCTAAACGCATTGCGTTCAAAATTCTCTTTTACGCTTTGGCTACTGCTGGCTAAAGGTAACTGATAGAACAGGATAAAATGGGCATCTTCTACTTCTAAACCCTTGCGTAAAATGCGAAGCAAGCCAAATTTCTTAATCATGCGATCTAGCCGTTCTAAGATTTTGAGCTTCCAATCGCTACTGCGTTGGAGCTTGGCGAGTTCTTCTTCTTGCGTAGTTTCTAAAAAATGCCAAAAACGTGTTTCATCTATGGCATACTTGGCATTGTAATCAGATGGGTGCCCCATGTAATAGCCTTGGCCTGATTTGTAGTGCCCTTGTACATCTTCAACTAATAGGGTATTCGTTTTGAGTGCTTCTTGATTCTTTCCTGTTAATGCTTTTTCTATGCAGATTTCTAAAGCTTGCTCGTTTGTTTTGCTTGTCATATCAGGTTGCTTTTTTCTATTTTGCTTTTGGATGTTGCTTGTTTTGGGGATGTCTGAGTCGTTTGATTTCTAAACTTTGTGAACCAAAATTTAGCAATAAGCCTTTATCTACTTTATAGGCTACTAAGTAATTCAAGCCTTGTGCTAAATGCACATCTTCTAATTTTATCACTGCTTTTAATTCTACCATAACGATATCCTCTACTAAAAAATCAACTCTTCGACTACCAATTTCTTGACCATCATAATACAATGGCATGGCTAACTCTCGTTGAAACCCAATGCCTTGATTGGTCATTTCTATCGCCAAGGCTCTTTGGTAAATTACTTCTTGAAATCCATTACCTAATGTACTATGTATTTTCATCGCACAGCCTATAATTTTGTAGGTTAAGTCGTCTGTTATTTTTTCTTTCATGGTATTTTACTTTCTACTAAAGCTAAGCAATTTCTTCCAATTTTTGTCAGTATTTGGATTCGTTGGATGAATGGATGATTGGATGATTGGATTTAGAGATTAACCAAGACTAAAACCGAAGGTAAAATCCCAAAATCCCATCATCTGACGAATCCCAATGCAGACAATTGCCCACTCACCCCACCTTTATCTTACCCGTTACAGCACTGTTGATTAGGGTGCTTTTATATTCTTTGAGTTTGTGAATTTGGCTCTGTTGGGAATCAATAGTATTGTTTATTTTACATTTTATTTGATTTATGTAATCTAGTATAATTTGTTGTTCGGCTATGCTAGGAGCTATCAAAGGAAAATTCATCAGTTTTGTACCATTAGTTGATGCTAAATTGGTTGTCTTTTTACCTGTTTTGATAAAATACTTTCTCCCATAATTAGCATTCAGTGATAGTGTCAAGTATTCTGCATTGACTTTCTCTTCATTTACTCTAATTGCAAAAAGGTGATTTTGATGGATGCATGGTTCAATTTCATTATTCCAAATTGTGCCTCTTCCTAGTTTATCTAGATCACCACCTTCAGTAACAAGAACGTCTCCTTTCTGCAATAAATATTTTCCGACATCTTCTTTGGGGATTTTCACAGAAGTGATATTATCAAGAACACAATACCCTCCTTGTACATTAGCAACTCTTAGGTATGGGACTTCTACTAATTTACTTTGATGATAACTTTTGCCAAGTGTGAGACCAGTTTGAACTTCTGCAACATATTTTAATTTCTTTATCCTCCAATGTTCAGGAATCTCCCCAATCCAATCAATACCTGAATCTTTCATGGGAGCATTGGGGTTTAAACCCTTGGTTACTGCTTGTTGAATGATGATTTGTTTGCGCTCCTTCAACAGCTCAATCATCCGTTCCTTTTGGGCGATGGCTTGGTCTATCTGCCCACATTTTTTGTCTAGGAAGTTGGCGATGGCGGTTTGTTCTTGGGTAGGGGGAATTAGCAATGTTGCATTATTAATTAAGTTTTGATTTAATAATAAAGCCCCGTATATATTTGTGTTAGCATTTTTGGGAACAAATAGTGGTAAAGCATAATACCAAAACTTTAAGTTGGTTTCTTTTTGTGGATAAAATGAGGCAATTGCTTCATTTGTGTAAATATCTTTCTGTGTAAAAGCAACCTGCCCTACGGAAAGTTTGAAACTAAATAATAATGAATTTGCGACTGTTAAAGGAATATTAGCATTTTTTACACCAGCTTTGGAAATAAAATTTGTTTCATTAATATACTTTCCATTCATATTAGAAATAGTAATCCAAGGCTCATTGCCAGAATAAAATATTGAGCTTTCAGATGATGGAGTTCCCCCTGTGGTAAACTTTAATAAATATTTAAGTTTTTTACTATCCCAATGTTCAGGAATCTCCCCCAACCACTCCACTCCAGAATCTTTATAAGCTTCGTATTTATCAAACGATAGTTGTGTTGTTACTGCTTCCATTAGGCTAGGTTTAAGATGTCCATAATCAATCCTTCATTGGCTTTTTCCAAGTCGTAAATTTCTTGGCTTACTTCTTCCAATGAGCGCAAGGGTTTGTACTGGTAGAAGTATTTATTAAAGCTAATTTCGTAGCCTATTTTGGTATTTTCTAAATTAATCCAAGCTTCATCTACATGCGGCTTTACTTCTGCCAAAAAATAATCTTGTATTGCCGTATCTAAAGGCACGTTTTCATAATCACGTAAATCACTTTCGGTTTCATAAATCATGTAATCGCCAGTATGTTGGTCGGGCACATAGCCATACAAAGGCAGTTCAGCTTTTGAACAGTTCAATCTATCTAACAATTTGCGCTCTTCCTCTACTGAAAAGCTTTTATACTGTTTAATCACCTTTTCCGCCTGTTCATCGTACCAAGACACCGCATTCAAGATTTGCTTTTTCGCTGTGGCAGACGGTTTTAATTTATTGGCTTTAAGTATGGAGTTCACCTGCGCACTAAACTGGTTAAAATCGCTACGCTCTTCTGTACCCATCGCATCCAATAGAAATTCAGCGATCGCTAGTACATTCGCTTGTTTCTCCCATGTTTTGGTATTGGTCAATGCTTCCCGTTGCTTTCTACTCAGGTTCATTTCATTTTGCTCACACCAGTCCAATAGCTCTTGAGCTATGTTGGGTAGCTGATGGTATACGTTGCTTCCATAGGTTTCATACGCCCATTGCATCGGTTCTTCTAAGCCTTTAGCATAACGTAATTTTTCAATTCGTTCGGCTGTAAATTGTGCCTTGAGTCGTTTTGGGCGTTCAATGGTTACTTTGTAATAGCCAAAATCTCGGTTATTAAACACCTGAGCGGCAATTCCATCGTCTTCATCACGTACAACATGCTCGCAAGCCTCATGCACTGCTAAAATTTCTTTGATGTGCTCAGGCGCAAATTCACAGTTTTTGTTGCCTAAGTTTTTACGCAATTTGCGGTAGCGTTGCCCCGCATCGATCAATTGTACCTTACCTTTTCGATGTTCAGGTTTGCGATTACTCAATAACCAAATGTAGGTGGTAATGCCAGTGTTGTAAAAGAGGTTATTGGGTAGTTGGATAATGGCCTCCAATAAATCATTTTCAATGATGTACCGCCTAATGTTACTTTCTCCACTTCCCGCATCGCCTGTAAATAAACTAGAGCCATTGTGTACTGAAGCAATGCGAGAACCTACTTCACTTTGCGATAATGGTTTCATTTTGCTCACCATCTCCATCAAAAAAAGTAACTGTCCATCTGAAGAGCGCGGAGTAGCATCCTCTTCCTGTGTTTTATTCCAATAATCTTTTAGAGCTACTCGAAAGCGCGGGTCGATTACCTCTTTCCCATCCTTAATATTTTTCACTTCCGAAGCCCACGACTTCCCATAAGGAGGGTTAGAAAGCATGTAATCAAATTTGAGCTCCGAAAACTCATCGGTCGATAAGGTAGAGCCATTTCGAATATTTTCAGGGTTATTCCCCTTAATCATCATATCCGATTTGCAGATGGCATAGGTTTCATCATTAATTTCCTTGCCATATAAAAATACCTCGCCTGTTGCACGAATGTTGCCTGCTTCATCCTTAATAAAGTTTTGAGCCTCTGTAAGCATCCCGCCCGAGCCACAAGCAGGATCATAAACCGTCATTACAGGCGGGAGCATATCCTTCACGGGGTCAAAAACAAGATGAGTCATGAGATCAATTACCTCGCGTGGCGTAAAGTGCTCTCCTGCCTCTTCATTATTTTCCTCATTAAACTTTCGGATCAATTCCTCAAACACATACCCCATGCCCAAATTATTTAGCGGAGGCAGCTTTCGACCATCAGGATCGAGCTGTTCGATGGGCGAAAGGTTAATGGATTTCGAAGTGAATTTTTCGAGCACATCCAACAACACATCTTTACTAGCTAGGTGTCGTACTTGTGCTTTCAGGTTAAATTTGGCTATAATCTCCTTCACATTTGGGCTAAATCCTTTCAGGTATTCCTCCATATTCTGCAAAAGGATTTGTTGGCTATTGGTTGCTTTTTCCTTTAAGGAGAGCAAGGTCCATTTACTTGTATTATAAAACACATAGCCCGAAGCATCTCGTAGTCCGTTGGGGTCCAATTCCGTTAATTTCATTTCTTCTTTCTGGAATTGCACTTCCTGTAATACGGCTTCTTTGGAAGGCTCTAACAACACATCCAAACGCCTCAACACGACCATGGGGAGAATAACATCACGGTATTTTCCCCTCACATACACATCGCGTAGGCAGTCATCTGCAATCGACCAAATAAAAGAAACGAGTTTATTATGTACGGCTGTATCCATTCTTGTTGTTTACGAATTCACTTAATCTATTCTGATATCCTATAGTGGATATCGAAGAAAAGAGAATAAATTGGGAAAGTCAAGGGAGGCATTCGCTAAAAAGGTACGTTTCCACCATATAACTTGCTTGGTAAATCTGCACGGCGGTTGAGTAATTGCTCAATTGTGATGCGCTTGCTATTCAGGAAATTTGGAATAGAGGTGGGCCACATTCGGACGTTTTACTCACTCTACAAACAGCACAAAATACAAAAAAGCTCCAATTCCCTATTTCATGAATTGGAGCTTTTTAGGTCTAAATAAGTAGCTAACGTTCTATTCTTGCGCTGACCACTTAATTTGGAATTCAATTTCTTCCTCCCCGTCTTCGCGCTCGTGTTCGATGTTGTAAATGGCGCGTTTCGGCACATAGATGCGCTCGCCAGCAATCTGAATTTCAAAACGCTCGTCATTTTCAATTGCATCCGCTAAGCGGCGTAACTTCGCCACGAACTCTGATTTTGAATAGCTCTTTTCAATGTCTCGATCTTCTTTGGTTGCCATAATGATTTATGAGTTAGGTGAAATAAGGATTTGAAGTTGCTCAAGATGAGCTTTTGAACGATATAGCATAACCTCAAAATTACCTTGCTAATGTGAACTTTGAGTGAAAATGATGTTGCGATACCTTTATGAGCTTGGATGAATCAAATTCGTCATTAGAAATAAACCAAAATTCGATCTAGCAGACTCGGTTTTAATGCTGTAATTGCAGCAGCTTGCAATTGTTTACCCGTGTATATTTCCAATTCATCGCGATTCCAGACTTCAATGACTAAAACCGCCTTACTTTCTTGAGCTTCATAAGTTAAGCACTCCACTGTTTCCGATTCGAAGTGGGAGGAATACGAATTGCCATGATCACGTTGGGTAAATGCATAGTGCATGCCTTGGTAGGAAATGGTTTGGGGAAAAGTAAATCGGCTGATCTGAACAGCATCCTCAGTGATAGGAATTGATAAAAAACGTTCATTTCGTGCTTTCCCACACCACCAAATGAAGAGTTGTCCCTCCAAATTTTTGAACACTTCTAAATACCTCGTTAGGCCACTTTTCGATCGAATGGTATATTCATAAGACTTCCCTCCCGTTCTCCATTTGATTTCAAAGATTTCCCGCACGCGCCAAATTTCATCCTCTATTTGAAACTTGTACTGTTTTTTAAATTCCATGTTTCAGTTGATCGCTAATTTATTGTGATAGTAAACCCTTCACTGGGCGTTTAATTTCTTCTTCCTCGTTTTCCCACTCATGTTCGATATTGTAAATTATGCATTTCGGCAGAATGAGAAATGAAAAATAATCGTTTTTAGTTTTATAGAAAAATATTGGGATGTGAGATTTTTCATGACGAATTACTTCGAATCACCTTGGTAATGGGAATACTCACATAAGTGGTAGCACATCTAATAACACACTTCTCTTGACTTTATATCGCATTTTTCGTTTCTTAAAAACTTTAAAATA
>JBMYQA010000290.1:0-7658 GCA_049600855.1 Flammeovirgaceae bacterium
TCAAAATACTCGTTAAAATCTCTATGGCTGTAGTTCCCCACCAACGCTCCCAAAACTTAAAATCTGAACCCGTATCATTCACCAAACGAATGGTAGAATAGATTAATAAGCCAAAAAGCGCTGGTAATATGTATTTCTGGAAAATTTTCATTCAAAAAATCTGTGATTCACATTTCGGCCTTTACGGGTTTGTTTTCCACATGTTTTATTGAATTATTCAATGTTTTATTGGGCATTTTGCTCAACGGCTTAAATGGCGATTTCATACCAAAAAGAAATCGCATGACCCCATAAGGGCGAATGCCAAACTCATAGAGTGCCACGGTTAAAAATAAGGATAAGGTGCTGATAAAAATATATTTTGCGGCAATACTTTCTTCAACCTGTATAACATAATATCCGATCACAATCAAAACCGTCTGATGCAAAATGTAAAATGGGTATATTCCTTCATTCGCATAGCTTAAAAACTTACTGGGTTTGTTCAGGTATGCTCTTCCATAACCCACTATGGCGAATAGCCAAAACCAAGCTGCTAATGGTTCGCATCCATAGTACAGATAGGACAGTCCAAAAGACCATCGCTCTGCTGTCCAAATAAAGGCATAATCAGCTGAGTTCCAACGCAAATAATTTAAAATCACGATACAAAGTACAGCGAATTTTAATGATATTTTTCGATTGCGTTTAATGCTTTCCCAAAACGCTGATCGAGTAGCAACGATATATCCCACCAAAAAGAACATGAACCAATACGGAAACCATCCCCAATCTGCTATTAAATTATTCGTGCGGTTAAAATGTATCGTCCAGCTTAGGTATAAAATGACGGTGGGTAAAAACAAAAGGTAACTATTTGTTGATTTTGCCAACCACAATAAACGATGCGCTATGAAATGTTTCCCTTTTTCTGAACGCAATGCCAAAAAGATGGGTAAGGCAATGAGGGAATAGCAAAACAGGTAGCACACAAACCACATGTGATGCCACGAAAAATTCCCTTCAGGGTAAGGAATAAACTCCAATGTAGTGGGGTAAAACTCAAAAAATGAAGCATAAGCTTCGCCCTCAAAAATACGCTCGATAAAAATTTGAGGTGGCACAATCACCAACATGGAAAAAATGAGCGGAATAACCAGTCGATGATGCCGTTCTTTAAGGAATACCCAACCCGAACGCTTCTTTAAAGCAAAGTGACTCCCCACACCTGATATAAAAAATAGTAAAGGCATTCGAAAGCGCGAAAGCCAATAATTAAACTCTAGCCAGAGGTTACTCAGTTCATTATTTTTGATATGAAACTCCCAGTCAGCCGTAAATATCATCGCTACGTGGAAATACAACACTAATACAATGGCAATTACACGAAGCCAGTCCAAGTCATACATTCTTTGCGTCTTCATATCAACTCAGTTTTTTTTGATGGAATTCTGTACATTTTTCCTTAACGGTTGGGGCAACACAATTTTCTTTTTTTATTCCCGTCCATTATCTTAACACGAAATCAATGAGCTGGGCAATGAAATCAAGCAGGTAAGGTTTTCTAAGATCAATTTAAAAACTAGTACTGCCAACTGCATTTACCTAACCACAAACAAGTTTACCAGTAACAAAGGGAGTAATACTACTTTTTTTGACGATTGGGCAAGTTTTGTTGACGAAATCACCAAACCACAATAAGAATAATTCAGTTGAAGATACTTCTATAAATTTGAAACAATTTTTCAGTAGAGTTAAGTTATGAAGCACCGTTGGCGCATTTGGGTAGATACAGGTGGTACTTTTACAGATTGCATTGCCTTTTCCCCAGAAGGGAAACAAAAAAGAATAAAAGTACTGAGCTCTAGCAAGTTAAGAGGACGAGTTGTAGAAGTACTTCATCCAACAACTGTGCAATTTCAAGCGAATTGGAATACGAAAGCTGATATTTTCCAATACTATTCGTTCAGTATCTCAGGTGATCACAATCCGCCAAACTCCATTTTAAGGATAGATTGGGCACAAAATTTAATGTATTTAGAACACCCCATCACCCTCCCGCTAGCATGTCCGGTAGAGTTTGAGGTAACCGCTCATGAAGAAGCGCCTATTTTAGCTGCACGAATTGCTACTGGTACGATGCTCAAAGAAGCACTGCCCAACATGGAAATGCGCTTAGGCACCACCAAAGGCACCAATGCATTATTGGAAAGAAATGGAGCAGATGTTGCTTTTGTCACCACAAAAGGATTTGCTGACCTCCTCCAAATTGGCACCCAGCAACGTCCCAATTTATTCTCGTTAAATATCAAAAAAACAGCTGCTTTTTATACCAATGCCTTCGAAATTGAAGAACGACTCAACGCCCAAGGCGAGGTGCTCATTCCATTAACTTCCAGTCAAATTGATCAACTCGTCAATCAAGTAAAAGAAACGAACTGTCAGGCAGTGGCGATTGCCCTTTTGCATAGTTATAAAAACCCTGAACACGAAATTCAATTATATCAAGCATTTCGAAACGCTGGATTTGAAAATGTATCGTGCTCTCATTTGTTGGCACCTTCTATCAAAATTTTACCACGCGCCAATACAGCAGTCATTAATGCTTATTTATCGAAAACATTAAATGATTATTTGAATAAAGTAGAGCACAAATTAACGGCTTTTGCACAAGCCTCTAACCTAAAGGTAATGACGAGTGCTGGGGGACTAGTTGGTAAGCAGTTTTACCAAGCAAAAGACAGCTTGCTCAGTGGCCCTGCTGGGGGAATTATTGGTGCTGCAAAAATTGCTAAGCAAAGTGGGCATCAGGGAATTATTACCCTAGATATGGGGGGAACAAGTGCCGATGTCGGACGGTTCGATCGCGAGTTCGAATATAAATACGAAACTAAAGTTGGCGATTCAACCTTATCGAGTCCTTCATTAGCCATAGAAACGGTAGCCGCTGGCGGAGGTTCTATCTGTAGTTTTGATGGCTTTCGACTGAAAGTGGGGCCAGAAAGTGCAGGGGCAAACCCTGGCCCTGCTTGTTATGGCTTTGGCGGTCCGCTTACACTGACAGACATTAATCTGTTACTAGGCAGATTAGATGAAGATAATTTCGCGATTCCCATTAAAAAAGAACGTGCCGAAGAAGCACTACAAGCCATTAAAACACAAGTGATTCGTGCAGGCTTACAGGCACCATCTAAAGAAACGTTGTTGGAAGGCTTCCTCCAAATTGCCAATGAAAAAATGGCAGATGCCATCAAAAACATTTCGATCAGCAAAGGGCACGACCCTCAGGAACATAGCCTGCTAGCCTTTGGTGGTGCTGGCGGCATGCATGCCTGTAGTACTGCAGATAGCCTTTCCATCAACAATATCATTGTTCCCTATCACGCAGGTTTGTTGAGTGCTTATGGCATTGGTCATGCAGTGATTGAGCGTTTTGCATCCAAACAAATCCTTCGGCCATTACAAGAACACTTGCCCGAAATCCCAAGCATCTTAGAGGACTTAGCCTGGCAAGCCATCGAAAAAGTAGCCCAAGAAGGCTATCATGAAAATGAAATTGAAATTCGAAATGTGTTATTATTTCTCCGATTTGAAGGACAAGATCATTGCTTAGAAGTTGAATATCATTCGGATGATGACGTTGAAGGAATATTTAAGAACAAATATACCCAGCTCTTTGGGCATTGGCTCACAGGAAGAACCATTCAATTGGAATCTGTAAAAGTAATTGCTTCTACTATTCCACAACGCAGAGGCAGCCGAACGAGTTCCGACTTTCGCTATACACCAGAGCCTTACAAAACCACTCAACAGAGTTACATTGATGGCAACTGGATCAAAATTCCCATTTACAAATGGGAGTTGCTACATGCTGGAGCAGCAATTAGCGGCCCTGCAATACTCATCAGTGAGAATAGCACTACATTTATAGAAAGAGGCTGGAATGGTTATATTAACCGCCATAATAGCTTCTTACTTTCACAGCGTGATGAAGCGCACTTAAAACGGAACCGAGAACTGCACCAAAGCATTCAGTTAGAGTTATTTACCAATCGCTTCAAAAGTGTGGCAGAGGAAATGGGCGCACTCTTAGAACGTACCGCCTTTTCAGTAAATATTAAAGAACGGCTTGATTTTTCGTGTGCCTTACTAGATGCACAAGGAGAGTTAGTTGTAAATGCACCTCACATTCCAGTGCATTTAGGTAGTTTGGGAATATGTGTGCGCATGTTGAAGCAACACATTACGATGCAGGAAGGAGATGTGATTATTACCAATCACCCTGCATTTGGAGGCTCACACTTACCAGACATCACTCTTGTGGCTCCCATCTTTTATGAAGGAGCACAAATTGGCTATGTGGCTAATCGAGCACATCACGCTGAGTTAGGCGGAAGTACGCCTGGTTCCATGCCGCCCAATGCTAACAATTTGGAGCAAGAAGGAGTAGTCATTTCGCCTATGCACTTAGTAAAAGGGGGCAAGCCCAATTGGGATAAAATTAAGGAAGTGCTTACGCAAGCCCCCTTTCCAACCAGAAACTTCGATGAAAACTTAGCTGATCTCAATGCGGCACTTGCTTCCATTAATGCGGGTACGAGGGCTACACTTGCCTTGTGTCAGCAATTTTCTGCCCATCAAGTCATTCATTACATGAAAGCGCTGAAAAACTATGCAGCAGAAGCGCTTCATACCAAACTAAACTCCCTTCAAGCAAAAACATTTGAAGCTGAAGAAAAACTAGATGGAGGCGAAACCATTAAAGTCACGATCAGTCTATTAGATGACGAAGTGACGATTGATTTTTCGGGTTCAAGCGAGATGCATGTAGGCAACTTAAACGCTACTCCTGCTATTGTAAACAGTGCGGTCGTCTATGTGTTGCGCTTATTGGTAGATAAGGAACTTCCACTAAACGAGGGCTTAATTCAGGGTGTAAGGATTATTCTTCCCCCATCCTCGCTACTCAATCCTAAATTTGACCAAGAACCTGCAAATTGCCCTGCGGTAGTGGGCGGAAATACAGAAACGAGCCAGCGAATTGTGGATACACTATTAAAAGCGCTGGATTTGGCAGCATGTAGCCAAGGTACAATGAATAACCTCCTGTTTGGCAACGATCAATTTGGATACTACGAAACCATTGGTGGTGGCTCTGGCGCTGGCGCTGGATTTCATGGAAGTGATGCCGTCCATCAACACATGACTAATACCAAAATCACAGATCCAGAAATTATGGAATTTCGATATCCAGTGAGGTTAGAGCGTTTTGCCATCAGGCAAGGATCGGGCGGAAGTGGAAAATGGCAAGGCGGGAATGGCATCATTCGGGAACTTACCTTTCTCCAATCGGTATCCATGACTGTACTCAGTCAGCACCGCGAGGTGAGTCCTTATGGTTTACATGGAGGTGAAGGCGGCGCTAGAGGGAAACAATGGGTGGTTCGAAAAGACGGGGCTACAGAGTTTTTGCAAGGAATAGATGGCAAAGATATGGCACCAGGAGATCGCATCATTATAGAAACTCCTGGTGGCGGAGGCTATGGCGCTGCCGATTAAGAGCATGTTAAAATAAGCCTTATTCATTCTTTTAAGCGCTTTATGCAAACATGTTCTAAATGGTGAATGCTTTGATTAATTCTTCGTGTTGAGGATAAGCAGTAAGTAACTGTTCTTCTGTAGCTAACTCAAAATCGGTAAAATCGAAACCGGGGGCCACTGTACATCCTACTAAAATATAAGCATCTGGCTCATTCAAGTGAGCGGCAAACCAATTGCCTGCTTTAATCATCACCTGAAAGCGTTGCCCTGATTCCAACTCAGCGCCAATCTGATGCGAAATGAGTTTCCCCGTAGCCTGATCGATTTCATATACCGTAGCCGAACTTCCTGTATGATAATGCCAAATTTCATCAGATTGAAGTCGGTGAAAAGCAGAAATTTCATTTCCAGTCAATAAAAAATAAATAGAAGTAGAAAAGGCTCGATCGCCAGTATAACGCGCTGGTAATGATTCCTGCTTCATCGTTTCATTGGAACGATATACTTCTTTAAAATACCCCCCTTCAGGATGTTTGGTTAATCCTAGTTTCTCAATCCAATAGTTAGCTGATTTCATGTATTAGATACTTGTTATTTTTGATTGAATCATTCATTCAACATCCAATTATAAGCTTTGTGATTGATGTCAGCGCCTGAATCAATTTGTGTTGCTGCATATTTATTTAAAAACGCAATCAATGATTCCTGCTTTGTGAAATCTTTCTTGAACCAACTGAATATTTTTGAGATCTCGATCTCATTTGTGTTGATGGTATTTTTAGTTGGATCATTAATAAATGCTTTGGTTTGTTCTTCCAATTGCATTTCTAATTTACTGGGCGTATACGCTTCATTTCTAAGGTTAGGGCAAGAAAAGGAGGCACAATTAATGGCAAAATGAATGCGGGGCTCATCAAATTGTTTGCGCAAAATCTTGTGTTCAATATCATTTAAACTTTCATCTTCTCCACCGATCTGAAAAAATGCTTTATGCCACACGGTACTGATTCCGGGAATCTTTACAGTTGGATGCAATTCTTGTATGCTTTTTAGCGGATAATTATCCGAAATTAATTTCACCGTAAAAGCATTGTATGCATTAATCCAATAAGCGAGTTTTTGATTTTTTGTCCAAGATGTTTTTGGCGGGTTTTCACTCAACAAAGTCAAATAGGCATCCAGTTTATTAAGGTCTTGGATAAACCCTTTGTAATCGACCTTGCCATCGGTAGAAACATGTTCTTTCAGTAAAACATCCCACTTTTGATGACTAATTTGAGCTTGGGTAAAAGAGATTGTCAGGTTGAGGCTGATCAATAAGATAAGATGACGCATACATTTTTGGGTTTGATTGTATTTTACAGGCATGAATGCCAAAAGTAGGAAATAGTTCCTAATTCTAGTGCGTATACACTAGAGTTTATATTGCATTCATTTATGCATAATACAACACAATACTCTCCGCAATGCATGCAGGTTTTTCTTGCCCTTCAATTTCCACCGTACACGTATTCACTACACGCAAGCCTCTTTTAACTTCCTCGCACTGAGCCATTTCAAGTTTTAACCTTATCCGACTATTTACTTTTACGGGAGCTAGAAAACGCGTTTTGTTTAAGCCATAATTTACTGCCATCCGAATGTTTTTCACTTCCAGAATTTGTTCAAATAATACTGGAATAAGCGATAAGGTGAGGTAACCATGTGCAATGGGTTTCCCAAATGGCGACTCCGATTTACAGCGCTCGGCATCTACATGAATCCATTGATAGTCTCCTGTAGCTTGCGCAAAGTCATTGATGCGTTCTTGCGTAATTTCTAACCAATCGCTTTTACCGATTTCTTTCCCTTTAAGTACTTTTAATGCGTCAAGTGAATTGATGGTTTGCATAGTTAATTAAAAGTTTTCGTCTAAAAATGAATTGGGCAGACTCATTACTGCCTTTACATTGGGCGATTCCGCCTTTAAAATACTAATGAAATCATCTAAATCTACCGCATAATCTTGCCACGAGCTTTCAGGGCGATATTTCTTGACCATACCCATAATTTTTTTTGTAGTAATCGCAGCTTTTGTATCAAAAGCGGTGTGCGTTGTCCCTAAATGATGGGTGTAGTCGCGAAATGCAATTTTCATG
>JBMYQA010000291.1:0-7505 GCA_049600855.1 Flammeovirgaceae bacterium
CTACACTAAGCCTTGCATATCATACATAGTTCATAAATACATAAATCTATGTTTATCAATAATATCAGCTTTTAGCTGCCAAATTGCCTTAGCTTTGCAGAAGTAATGTTTCAAGCTAAAATCTAAGATAAAATCAATTTTTATTGACTTTTTCGAAGTTACAACATTAAAATTTATTGATATGATCCCTTGTTAGTTTGTTAGATTTTAGGCAATTTTGACCAGAAATTTTGTATGCAAGCATACATAATTCTTCTTTTTAGTTTAATTATTGCTCAAAACATTACACTAAAGTTCACCAAGCCAATCCGTACTAGAAGAAGAATTTATGTAGGCAACTATACAAGGCTCAAACTAAACAAAATGAAAATGAAAATGATGAAAAGAATACTACCTGCCATTATTTTGGCATTTATAGCGTTTAGCTGTACGGTGGATGAAGGTCGTGAGATTGTTCCAAAAGAAGCCGTAAAAAGTGTTTCTGTAGAGGAAATCAATCAAGTCATCCAATCTTCTTTAGAAGAAACCAATGAGTTCAAGTGGAGCTCGGTAGGCCCTGAGTATGTCAGTTCTGCTGCTGGAAGCACAGATAAAACCATTACCATTGGTTACCAACCTGAAGGCTTTCAAAACATTAATGAACGCATACATGAAATTAACGTGAACGACCCTGAGTGGGTAGAGGCACGCAGAGAAATCCTTTCGGCGATTCAAGAGGTGTACAACAACTTGGATATGGACGTAAATGTAGAAGAGCGCATTCTTAGAGTACACGAGGTATTGCCTTACATCAACATTGAGGCACACGAGTACGAAGTAATTGCCAAATTACGCACTATGAATACGGTACGTTATGCAGAACCTAGAACTTATGAATTTGAGTTCGATTACCAACAACCAAACAACCAACGTACATTAAGCGGTTCAGGATGTGCTGACGGCGGTTCAGGAGAAAGCATCAACAGCGCAGACTTTACCAACATTTCTGGTGGAAACAAAGCTTCTTGGACCTTATATCAGCACAACATTCCAGCTGCGTGGAGCTATTCTAAAGGCAACAATGTAGGTGTAGGTGTAATTGACACTGGACTTTCTCCTAGCCAAAACAAACTAAATAGCCAATTCAGTGCTGGTCAGTCTAGTGGTAGAAGCCGATTCAAGTACGGTACTTATGTAAGTTCATGGTGGCCTTGGGCTAATCCTGATGGGCCAGACGATCAGTGTGGTCATGGTACTTCTATGGCTGGTGCAGCTGTTGCGCCTAGAGCTGGTGACGGAATGTCTGTAGGTGTTGCTTACCAAGCTGATTTATATTCAGTTCGCGCAATAGGTGATGTAATCATCTCTAGTGGTCGTGATAAAGATGGTGTATCCGATGCTTACGTATTATTAGGTAACAAAAGTGGGGTAAAAGTAATCAGCATGTCATTAGGTACGCCATTATGGAGTAACCAAGTTGCTGATGCTGTTCGTTATGCGTATGGTAGAGGTAAATTAATCTTCTGTGCTGCGGGTACTTCTACTTCATTCACCAATTGGTACGGTGTAATTTTCCCTGCTACCATGTCTGAAACAGTTGCTGTAACAGGTATCAAAGACAATGGCTACAATCGTTGTGATGTGTGCCACGATGGTTCTGCTGTAGACTTTGTAGTAACGATGCAACGTGCTAATAATGGCGGTCGTACAGCTCTTACTTTACCGTTTTTCGGAACTGGCGGAACAGAATATGTGGGTGGCTCATCAGTAGCTACAGCAACCACTGCAGGTATGGCAGCATTAGTATGGGCTAGAAACACTTCTTGGTCGCGTACTACCGTGTTAAATAAATTGAAGCAAGCAGCTGAATTCTATCCTAATCGAAGCAGCAAGCATGGATGGGGTAAAATCGATGCTTTACAAGCTGTTCAATAAGAAATTATAAGTTGCTATTTATAATGTTAGGAAAGGCACGCATGTATATGCGTGTCTTTTTTATTGCTCGCCTCCTGCTTAAAACAAAGCAATTGCACCCAACGCTCCCACCACCACTAACACTACTTTCACATAATCTAGCTGCACTTTGGGTTCCTTCTGCCAAAAACGATAGGGATATAGACACGCGAGCATAAATAAAGGCACATCAAATAATAGACTCGCGTACGGCCATGCCATAAATTTGAAATACACACCAATGCATAATACAGCCATGAATAGCTTTAAAAGTTTAGTGAGTAGAATCTTTTTGGTATTCATCGATAAATCAGATTAAGGGTTTGTTATTCATTTTTAACCTTATAATCCCTCAAACCTGAAAAGGAACAAGTTGATGCAGAATTTTTAAAGTGATCACGTAGCATTAATTCCTCCCTTAATGTAACTTATTCTGGTTTAAACCATTAAAAAAAAAGATTTGCCCTTGATAGAGCGCTCGTTAAATCGTAATTTCTTGAATTATGTAATAAACTCGAATAATATAATATCCACGAAATCATCTTTATTTCAAAACAATTATACCATCACGTAAACATTACATCAACTCAATCATTTTTATGATAAAGCAATTAGGACTACTTCTCTTTTTTGTCCTGATCTATAGCATGGGCTATGCACAATTGATCACCATTAAGGGCAAAGTTAAAGATGGCATTACGGGTGAATTATTAGTAGGCGCACACATCATCATTAAAGGAACGACACAAGGAGCGACTACAAATATAGATGGAGAATTTACCATGCGGGTAAATGCATTGCCCGTGACCTTACAACTTACCTATGTCGGTTATGTATCCAAAGAAGTAGAAATACAGGATGCCTCTAGCTTAATACAAGTCACCCTGAACGCCCAAGAAGATTTGGACGCAGTCGTTATCGTAGGCTCCCGCTTTAACCCAAGAAGTGTCACCACTTCACCTGTACCGATTGATAATGTGCAAGTGCAGGATTTAATTCAAACAGGGCAACCTACCTTCGATAAAATGCTGACCTATATAGTGCCTTCCTTTAATTCGACCCAACAAACTGTTTCAGATGCTACAGCGCACTTTGACCCAGCCGACTTAAGAGGCTTGGGCCCCTCAAGAACGTTGGTACTCATTAATGGCAAACGAAAAAATCCAAGCTCATTAGTGTATATCAACGATACACCGGGAAAGGGAGAAGTTGGGGTAGATATGAAAAGTATTCCGATTGCAGCCATAAAGCGTGTAGAAGTACTCCGCGATGGAGCCTCTGCGCAATACGGCTCTGATGCCATTGCAGGGGTAATTAACGTGATTCTAAAAGACAATGTAGATTACACCAATCTCAACATTACTTCTGGCATTACCACAGAAGGAGATGGATTTAATATTGGTTATAACTTAAACACAGGAGTGCGCGTAGGAACAAGAGGATTTGTGAATGTCAGCACCTCTTTTACCAAACAGGAAGAAACCAATCGCGCTGGCTCACCAGGAGAGGATTTGTTAATTGGCGCAGATGCTTCTAACCCTTGGATTCAAGCCAATCCAGACTTAGGAATGCGCATAGGGCTACCACAAATGACCACAACAGATATCTTTTTTAATGCCAAAGCCTTGTTAGATGATAATACGGAATTATATGGTTTTGGCGGCTTGACCTATCGCAGAGGTACCAGCTATGCACTTTATCGCGCTCCTTATTGGGTAGCAGATACCTTCAATATCATGCATGCACCGGGCACTGAATATCAGGGTTTTCAGCCTACTTTTGAAACCGAGATATTAGATAATACATTAGCATTAGGATTAAGAGGAAAAAAACGAGATTGGAATTATGACATCAGTCTCAACTTTGGAGGGAATTCGGTAGATTATACGGTTGGTAATACGCTTAATCGCTCATTAGGACAAGAAAGTCCTACGAATTTTAATGCTGGCGGATATGAGTTTTCACACATTGTCACCAACCTTGACTTAGCTCGAAGTTTTGGCAAAGCCAACCTCTCTTTTGGCGGGGAGTTTCGGACAGAAAACTTCATCAGTAAGCCAGGAGAACCTGCTTCTTACGAAGGACTAGGAGCCGAATCTTTTCCAGGTATACAGCCTGAAAATCAAGTAGATGTTAACCGATACAACTTTGGATTCTATGCCGATTTAACCGTAGATGTGACGGATAATTTCCTCATTGGTGGAGCAGCGCGTTTTGAAGATTACTCCGATTTTGGCAGCAACTTTACTTGGAAAGCCAACGCACGACTGAAAACAGCTGACAATAAGTTGGTGTTAAGAGCTTCTGCTTCTACTGGATTTCGGGCACCTTCTTTACATCAAATCTACCTTGGTAATATCCAAACCATTGTATCTGGTGGAACGGTTTCTCAGCAAGGAACTTTTAATAATCAAAGCCCTGTTATTCGCGCCCTGCAAGTGCCTGAACTCACCTATGAAACCTCGACCAACTTTACCCTTGGAACAGCACTCCAAGCCACTGAACACTTATCTTTTACCGCAGATTTCTATGCCATCCAAATGATGGATCGTATTCTTTTTACGAGTAGTATCCGATCAACAGACACTACCCAATTAGTCACGCAAGTGTTACAAGATTACAATATTACCAGCATTAAATTTTTTACGAACGCGGTAAATACCAATACACGAGGAGTCGATATTGTAGCCAGTTATGAAGATATTGCCATTGGAGATGGCAAACTCAATGTCACCTTTTCGGCAAATTTGAATGAAACTGAGATTGATGGAAAAATTGCCACCCCACAGCCGATTGCAGATGCAGGCGTAGATATTTTTGACCGAAAAGAACAATCGCGCATTACCACATCACGACCAACCTCAAAAATGTTGCTGGGCTTATCTTACAAGCTAGATAAACTGACACTTATCCTAAACAATACACGGTTTGGAGAAGTAACTTGGCGACATGTCGATAATGGATTAAATGCGGTGTTGGGTAAGACAGATGAAGAGTTTGATCAAACTTTTTCTGCTAAAATTATTACCGACCTGTACCTCACGTATGCGTTTACGTCTCAATTCCAAGCAAGTATCGCAGTAAACAACCTCCTTAATGTCTATCCTGATCGAATTGATGATGGTGGAGATTTTATCACCACTTTAGGTGGTCGTTTTCAATACCCTTGGGAAGTTAATCAATTTGGTTTTAATGGAACCGTTTTGTCAGGAAATATCCATATTCGATTTTGAATCCATAAACCATTAAAGGTAGAAGGATCGTTTTCTCTAGTAGGTGAGCACGCCTTTCAAGTAACGTTTGCGGATTTCGGTTGCAGGATTTTTTTCTGAAATTATGCTCATCTTCCATTTAGTTTTCCTTATCTTCATTTCAGAATTGATCCTTTCAACCAAATTAATCGAATCAATCCTATGGAAAAAAAGAAGGCCAAAATTCCTAAAATCATTCAAGAAGACCCTTGGTTGGCTCCTTATGAAGAAAAAATAAATGACCGATTAGCACATTTTGAGGCATTAAAAAAAGGCCTTTCCAAGCATTATGGCAGTTTAAAAAAGTTTGCGCTTGGTCATAAGTACCTCGGGCTAAATTACGACGAAAAAAAAGAAGGCTGGTACTACCGAGAATGGGCTCCTGAAGCTTACGAACTCCACGTAATCGGTGATTTTAACGATTGGGATCGCACTACGCACCCTATGAAAAAAGACGAGAAAGGAGTATGGGAAATATTCATAGACGATGCGGACTTCAAACATGAAAGCTTGTTTAAAGTAGCCGTCACAGCTGCTAATGGCAAAATCGATCGAATTCCAGCATACATTACTCGGGTTGTTCAAAATGAAGAAACCAATGAGTTTGCTGCGCAAGTTTGGAAACCTGAGACAGCCTTCAATTGGGCGGGAGACAACTTCAATCCTAAGGATATTAAAGAATTGGTGATTTATGAATCACATGTAGGAATGGCTCAAGAAGAGGCTCGTTTGGGTACTTACCGAGAGTTTGCCGATATAATTATTCCTCGAATTAAAAAAGGAGGCTATAATGCCATTCAAATGATGGCGATACAAGAACACCCTTACTATGGCTCATTTGGGTATCACGTGTCCAGCTTCTTTGCCCCATCTTCTCGTTTTGGTACGCCAGAAGATTTGAAATACTTAATTAAAAAAGCGCATCAAGCGGGTATCGCTGTTATTTTAGACATCGTCCATTCGCATGCTGTGAAAAATATCTTAGAGGGCTTAAACGAGTTTGATGGCACAGATTATCAATACTTTCATGGTGGCGGAAAAGGCAATCATCCCGACTGGGATTCTAAACTGTTTAATTACGGTAAATGGGAAGTATTGCAGTTTTTGCTCTCCAATATCCGTTATTGGCTCGAAGAATTCCGATTCGATGGTTTCCGATTCGATGGCATTTCTTCGATGATGTATCACCACCATGGCCACATCAGCTTTGATCATTACGATAAGTATTTTGATGGTGGCGTAGATGGCGATGCGGTGGCCTACATGCAACTGGCTAATACCTTGATGTATCAAATTAAGCCGGGAGCTATTTCAATTGCAGAAGATGTCAGTGGTATGCCCGGACTTTGCCGTCCTGTGAAAGACGGTGGACTAGGTTTTACGTATCGCTTGGGCATGGGAATTCCCGACTTCTGGACTAAAATCTTGAAAGAACAACGCGATGATGACTGGAATATGCATCACATGTGGAGTGTCCTGAATAATCGAAGGGAGAAGGAAAAAACAGTCGCTTATGCAGAATCGCACGATCAAGGATTAGTAGGGGACAAAACCATTGCATTTTGGCTCATGGATAAGGAAATGTACACGGGGATGATGGTAGAGGATGAAAACTTAGTGATTGATCGCGGGATTGCACTTCATAAAATGATCCGATTAATTACCATGGCCTCTGGTGGAGAAGCTTACCTCAATTTTATGGGCAATGAGTTTGGGCATCCTGAGTGGATTGACTTTCCGAGAGAAGGCAATAATTGGAGCTACCATTATGCGCGAAGGCAATGGTCTTTAGTCGATAATAAGGATTTGAAATACAAGTTTTTAGATAAGTTTGACAAAGACATGGTCAAACTCATTCAAGAACATAAAATCTTATCAAGAGATTTCTCTAAGCTCTTGAATATTGATGAACACAATAAAACCCTCATTTTTAAGCGAGGAAAATTGATTTTCATATTGAATTTCCATCCAACGCGATCGATCCCTGATTATAAGTTTTTTGTGCCAGACAAAGGAGAATATGAAGTCACCTTGAATTCCGATGATAAAAAATATGGCGGGCATGCGCGCATCAAAAAGTCTGTTACCTACAAAGTAGATAAAGACAATACGATCCAAATGTATGTGACCAACCGCACAGCTCTAGTATTGAAAAAGAAAGGCAGCTGATGTTAGAATCCAATTATTTTCGGGGATTTATTACAATCCCCTTTTTTTTTCTTCGTTTAATGAGCGTGGATGCATGAATTATAAATTGCCTCAGCGACTTAAGCAGTTAACCAAAAAGAATGAGGCATTTTTTAATGTGCCTTTTGCGGCTAT
>JBMYQA010000292.1:0-7470 GCA_049600855.1 Flammeovirgaceae bacterium
TTATTTTCTACTTGTTCGATCTTTTTGTTTTCAACCTGATCGTTATTTTCAGGTGTCAACAGTTCATTTTCGTTCTCCTTGCTCATTTTACTCCGAATTAGCTCAAAATTCAATGGATAAGTTCCTGAAGGAACCGGCCTATTTTCTTAGTTCTATTTTCTGATAAGAGTTGACAAAGTTAGTAATTAAAGGTTAAGTATGATCAGCATTTCCCATTTTTTCCTTTTAAAAATCAAGAAATTAATTTAAAGAAGGATCTACAGGATAATTTGTAAACATCTTATACTTTCCTCCCATTTGTTCTAAAACCCGTTGCCAAAGCTCGTCAGGTTCTACTTTAAATAACAATGATAAATCAACACGAGAAATGACCCAAGAGTTTTGTAACAGTTCCCCTTTTAATTGCAATTTTCCCCATCCACTATAACCGATAAAAAAGCGGCAATTGTGTGCGTTTACTTTTCCTTGGATATGTAACTCTTTTAATTGCTCATAATCACCACCCCAATACACCCCATCTCTCAACAAAATACTGCCTTCTAATTCAGGAATTTGATGCAGAAAGTGTAAGGTATTTTGTTGAACGGGACCTCCAACATAGAGATTACCTTGAAGGTATAAGAAGTCTTCAAGTTGTTCAATATTTACATCAGCTTGTCGATTAACAATTAACCCAAACGATCCCTCATCGTCCTTATGCTCACACACAATCACAACTGTACGTTGAAAGTTAGGGTCTAACAGCATGGGTTCTGCCAGAAGGAAATCTCCTGACCTTACTTCATTATCATTATTAAGATTTTCGCTGAACAATTCCATAAAAATACCCTTTTGGTAATATAATTGAGGTTTCTTAACCAATGGGATAGTAACAAATAACAACTTTCACATCATTTGTTGCTCCTAAATGACAATCTATAAACTAAGTAGGACAAAAACAAACCGTTAAAGTGGATGGACTTTATACAGCTCATGATTTAATCCTTCCCTTAATATGAAATGGATTGATTTTCTCTTTGAACTTGTATAAAAAAAGCAATGAGATAATCTCATCGCCTCTAAAAGTTCAACTACTATTTACTTATTAAACTAATACTCACTTTTTTACGGGCATGGGTTCAAATCCACATCGCCAAACTGAATGCCTATAAAATCTTCGGAAAGCTGATCGCTATTCAGTTGCGTGTAATTTTTTTGTTCGGGAAACGGTGGCGAAAACGGGTTGTTAGGATCAGGGAAAACGTAATCCGCGGGAACAAAACTCCATAGTTGCGCTAAGTTTTGGGAACCTATAATCACAAATTGCAAGAAAAAAGCATCGGCTATGGTGACCGTTCCTGAACCATCCACATCAGCAGCAATAATTTCGTAAGGTGAAGCTAATGGTGTTCCATTTCCAAACCCTACATGATTGGCTAATGCCGAAACATCCACTAAACAAATCTCTTGCGGATCATTCGTGTTTTTGGATAACGTCACACTGTAATCATCGCATTCAAGATGCTCAAAGCGGTATTCTCCTGTCGAATCTGTGATCACGGTTTGAGGAGTTGTTGAGGTGTTCAACGTTACCGTTACTCCAGACACAGGCGTTCCAGTTGATCGGCGAACGACTCCAGCAATCGTAAATAATTCTGGTGTTGCTTCCAGTTTCACGATAAAACCATCTCGCCCTCCTTGATAAGCCGACTGAATGGGGCTATTCAACACTTCAAAATTCGATGATGTGGTATGCCCAGCGATGTAGATATTCCCAGCAAAATCAACGGTTACCGCAGCTGCATTTTCAGCGCCAGAAGCAGTTCCTGTGGTACTGTAATAGGTTTGCCAATCTAAACTCGGAACTGCTCCACCATTATCTTTCAATCGAATCACAAAAGCATCTATACTACCCGTATGTACTGCTCGGTAAGCTGGGTTTCTCAATGCTGTATTAGCGCTGATTAAATCTGTACTAGACGTAAAGCCTGATAAGTAGATATTGTCCTTTTGATCAACCATTACGTCATAAGCCATTTCTCCTGCTGATCCTCCATATTGGTATTCGTAAAGCAACGTACCATCTGTTCCGTTCAGACTCACCAACAAGGCATCACTAGTTCCACGCGTATTCCAAGGGAATGGATAAACCGAATGTGAGCCATCAGTACCCGATGAATGTCCACCTACAATCACTTCGCCTCTACTATTTACTTCCACTTCCCAACCAATTTCAGTAGCTGCATCACCATAACGCGTTCCCCACAGTACATCACCATTGGCATTATCAAATTTTGCAATAAGCAAATCACCACCTCCAAGATTTCCATATTCATTTACACTGCCCAGTGGTCCCACAAACGCTCCAGTCATCAAGCCAGTTACATAGGCATTGCCATTGGCATCAATAGCTGCTCCCCACCCCATTTCTGGGTTTACGGTTCCTACCTGTGCTGTCCATTCCAATTGACCTGTCATGGGATTTAATTTCGCACAATAGGCATCTTTGTTACCTATATGACCAAAAGTTGGATTTTGATTGGGTAAGTTCACAGAATTCGTGGTGCCCGTCACTACTAAGGTATTGTGAGCTAAATCCACTTCAATGCCTTCACCAGATTCGTTTGATGCTGTTCCAATGTAAGTATGCCATATCAAATTGCCATTCGCTCCATCAAACTTCACCGAGAAGGCATCTTCTCCGCCTGCATACGGCAAAATTGGTGCTGGCGAAGTAATTCCAAAATTGGCAAACGTTGCTCCTGCCAAATACACGTTGTCATCTGAATCCACTGTTAACCGACAAGCAATGTCTTGCGCTGGTCCAGCAATGATGTTCCACCAAACTATGGTGGAGCCATCTGCTTCTACCCGAGCAATAAAAGTGTTTCCACTTCCAGCTGTTATCGTGCCCAACAACTGCGGGGCAATGGTGCTGGAGAAGAAAAAATTATCTCCGTTAGTAGAACCTGTAATGAAAAGATCGCCATCAGCAGCCGCTTTAATGTCCATCACCGTTTCTGGCTGACCATTTCCTAAAAAGGTAGCCCACAATGGGTTTACTACTTGTGCTTTTAGGGGTAATACACCAAGGATGAGTATGAAGCATAGTCCCACTTTATATAGGTTAGTACGTATTATTTTCATTTTTATTCAATTTTAAAGAATGCTGATCTGTGATTAATGGTAAAACTAAAATCGGCTGGAACAAAGCGCCTAACCAGTAATCAGGCGTTTTCATAGCCAAGGATGAGATTTTGGATTTCGAAAAAAGCTTATTGCGTATTTCTATCTAGGTTCAAATCGCCTATTTTAATTCTTATAAAATCTTCATTGAGTTGCTCTAAAGATAATGGCGCGTACACCCTATTTTGAGGGAATGTCGAGCCAAATGGATTTGCAGGCTTGGGAAAAACATAACTTGAAAGCACAAATACCCAGTTTTTAGGTAATGTGGTCGTGATATTTAAAATCACTTGCTGCATTAATACCAAGTCCTCCGTAGTGACTGATCCTGATTGATTTAGGCCTGCAGCGATAATTTTATATGGAGAATTCAAGGGAGCAACACCCAATAGATGTAGCTGCATTTGCGCTAAATCAATGAGGTCTAAACCATTTTTAATAGCTCCGCTAGATTTATTAGGTGTTACGGTATAATTCTGATTTTGTAGATTATCAAACTCATAGTCCCCTACTGTTAATGTGGTGAATGAGCTAATGGCTGCACCTGTTAAATCTACTTGGACTCCGTTTATTGCCTGCAAACCTGCTGTATGCACATTTCCTGCAATCTTCAGCGACACCAACACACTAACAGACAAGGAAGCGGGTGTGCCTAAACAAGAACTGTTCCCCCCTTCGACAGAAATTGTTCCACTCGTTGCTGAACCAAAATTTACGGTAATGGTATTCGAACCATAGCCCATACTAAACAGACATATTCCTATAAGTCCCAATAATAGCTTTTTCATTGTAGTAAAATTGATGCCAAGGGAAAGAGAACGATTAAATCATTTCGCTTCCCTTGAGTACAGATTTAATTTTGTGGAAACTTATTGCACGATTAATTTTTGGGTATACACAACATGCCCCATCGTTACTTTAAGGAGGTATACCCCTTGCGTTAGGCCTGTTGCATCTAAATCAAGCGTATGCCTGCCTTTGTCGGCCACTGTTGAAGTCGTTTTTACTTCATGACCTAACAAGTCTGTAAAGCTCATTTTCACTTCCATTTCTTGAGGGAGTAATACATCTACCTTAAACGCTGTAGCAGGGTTAGGGTATACAGTTATTTCAGGATCAATGACTTGAATAGAACCAGCACTGGTTCTTAAGTTATTGCCTTCTGCTAATTCACTAGTGTATATTGCTGTGGGAACTTGAGCCGAATTAATCTCGATGGTAGATACTGATCCTGCATCACCAATTACCTCAAATACTAAATTGAATAACGCTTCGTCAGCCGAGTAGCTTTCTCCTTGACCCGTAATTTGATCGTAAAGGAAAGTTACCCGTCCTTCATTTGCTTGATCTGTGAAGAAGTTTTGTTGCCCTACGGCCAAATTAGCAGGCTCATAGCCTTTGAATACCAATACCTTTTCATCAAATTGGATGGTTCCTTGCCATCCTGCAATATCGTTGTAGTTCGCCTTGGCAAGTACAGGAACTTTCACTGTTGAACCATTGAAGGCTTTTGCCAGTGGTAAACGCAATTCCACATCCATGCCTGTTGTCTTTTGCAATGGATCGTTGTTATTGTTCACATCACCAATCTTTACTCCAATAAAGTTTTGGTTAATTTGCTGCCCTGCGAGGTTGGTATAACTTCTATTTTCGAAGGCATCGGCAAATGGATTTGCAGGATCGGTGAATGTATAATCACTATCAACAAATCTCCAACTCTTAGCCAAGGTATTTTGAGATTGAAGGATTAATCTTCTGATGACAATAATGTCTGCCACATTTACCACATCCGAAAAATCAGCATCAGCAGCAATTAATTTATAAGGGGAATTGAATGGTGTGAGTCCCAAAATATGTCTACGAACCAATAAAATGTCTGCCACATTAATCCCGTTTACAATATTCACCTCCTTAGCAGGAGTCAGGGTATAATCGCCATACGGAAGTGCAGCAAATGCATACGTTCCATCATTCTGATTGGTGATGGTTTGGCTTGTTGATCCTGCCAAAGTCAATTCCACTAAACCAACTGCGGTTGTGCCATCTTCTAAATACACTGCACCTGTAATCTCGCCAAACTCCACTACCGTGATATTTCCTGAAATGGCAGCTGCCGTTTTTTCAATTGCTTGGTTATCGAATGCAAATACATCCACAATATCAATTGGGAAAACGTCACCAGCATTTGCGGTAATTTGTACTTTAATGGTAAACAGTACTGCATCATCAGCAATGCTCACATTCGTTAACGCAGGCTCGTCCCACACCACATTTACCTTACCTGCTTCTGGAGAAAAATAATGATTGGTAGAAAAACCGACCAAGTCTGGATGAAAATTGTCTATACTTACAAAGTTTGCTTTATCAGTTGGATATTGAATTTGGTATTGGAAACCGGCAACATCGGAGAAGTTTTTCAATGTTACAGGAATATCTACTGTAGCGCCAGCATTAACGGTAGCATCATTTACTACAAAAGTCAATGGATTGACCAGAATGGTACCTGAAGTACCCGTAGCACTAATCGGAGAAGCTCCCTGATCAACTGCGCTGACATTATTTACATCAATCTCAAAGGTTTCGCCTTGAGCTGCTGTAATCTGCAATTGAATGGTAAATAGTTGCGCTCCATCTGTAATGGTAGTTGGCGTTAAGGTTGGTTCTAACCAAATTAAGGCAATCGTGCCACTCGTAATTTCATTGTAATTTGTTGCGGCAAAACCAGTGAGGTTAGCATGAGGGTTCGTAATTCCTAAAAAAGTAGCTTTATCTGTAGGATAATCTAAGTTCAACTGAATGCCTGCTGCATTGTTGAAGTTGCGCACAGTTACGGGGATTTCTACGATAGCGCCAGCATCAACAGGGGTGTTTTCTACTTGAAAATTAATTTGGGCAAGTGCCGATGAGGTGATAAACACACCAACGATTAGCATCAGCATTTTAATGGAATGTGTTACACTTATTTTCATTATGGTATTTCTGTAATGCATAAAAATAGCTTAGTGGCTTACTCTATTGAAGGTTTTTCAGCATTCACCTATTGGATTGATGAACACAAACCTAGAGGGGTTCAAAACGTATTCCTACCTATTCTTCATACTTGACGAGATTCACTTCATGAATGGCGAGCGTAATTTCATAGTCGGTAATCTAGCTTGTAGCAGTGATTTTTGAACCTTAGTTTTGTAATTCGCACAAAAACAACAAAAACACAACATACTGTAAATCAAATATTTATCATCAATCTATATGTAATAAAAAGTTATTTAAAAGGGCATTACATGAAATAGATGTGTATTTCATACGTACTTATCAATCAAATTGGCACATGAAAACGGTTATCATAGAAGACAATCCTTCGGCACAGCGATTACTGAGTAATCTCATTGAAAAATATTGCACACAACTTCAGGTAACTGGCATTGCCTCTAACGTTGAAGAAGGATTGCTACTGATTGACTCTACCCAACCAGATTTGGTATTTTTAGATGTGGAAATGCCAGACGGAACGGGCTTTGAACTATTGGAAAAATTGCCACAAATCAACTTCAAAGTGATCTTTACCACTGCCCATGAAAAATATGCACTACAAGCGATTAAGTTCAGTGCCTTAGATTACCTACTCAAACCGATCGAATTAGCGGAGCTATTAGATGCCATTAAAAAAGCGGAAGAGGAAGTTCAAAAAGATCTTGCGGAAGTTAAAATCAAAACATTACTCAAAAACTTAGGCATTGGTCAAGAGCATCCCAAAACAATTATTCTGAAAGATAAATATGGTTTACAACTTACTGATGTTGCCGATATTATTCGATTAGAAGCCATGGGCAGCTACACGAAGTTTTTCATCAAAGATCAAGCACCGATTCTCATTTCAAAAGTACTGAAAGAATATGGAGGCTTACTCCCTACTGCCCAATTTTTCAGGTGTCACCAGTCTCACATCATCAATATGGACTTCCTACTCCGGTACGATAAACGCGAAGGGGATGTCTTACTTTTAAAAGATGGCAGTAAAGTGCCCTTAGCAGTACGAAAACGGGATGCTTTATTAGAAGTGATTAATCAACGATGATCAAGACCCATTTTCAGAACTCACAAAATCATCGCTACGCATTTATCGTTAAATTTTCGCTTATCAAAGAAGACGTAACGCTTACCAACTAGGTACGAACACATACAAATCTGATATTTTTCACAACAATCTGTACGCTATCTTTAGCTTGGAAATTAGTCAAAAACTAATTCAGAATAAGTACTCGGCAACAAATAGTTTATACTAAATTTTGGAAGTGTTTTTTGTTC
>JBMYQA010000293.1:0-7457 GCA_049600855.1 Flammeovirgaceae bacterium
GGCGAAAGGTTTTTCGCCCGCTACTGGTCTGCGATTAATGCCTTTAATGCTACTTGTTTGTAACTAATTCCTATGGGAATTTCCATTTTCCCAATTTCTACATCGTGGGCGGTAAATGCGGATACTTTCTCTACATTCACAATAAAAGAGCGGTGAATGCGCAAAAATAACTGATCGGGTAATTGTGACTCAATCTCACTAATTTTTTCTTTCACCAATAGCTCTCCATCTTCTAAATGGATTTTAATGTAATCTTTAATACTCTCAATATACAACACCTCATGAAAACGTACTTTATGGTGTTTTTTATTGATTTTCACATAAAAATAGTCTTTCTCTAAAGGCTTAACCGATTCAGTAGTAAGCACTTGTGATGAAACAGTGGAAGCGAGTTGCTGGTATTTGGTCACTGCTTTGAAGAAACGATCAAAGGAAATGGGTTTGAGCAGGTAATCTACCACATCGAGTTCGTAACCTTCTAAGGCATAATCGCGATAGGCTGTGGTAAAAATGACTTTAGGTGGATTTTTTAAAGACTTAAGGAATTCTATTCCCGTAAGCATGGGCATTTGAATATCAAGAAATAATAAGTCCACGTGCTGATGTTGAATGACCTCCATCGCCTGAATTGCATTTGTACAACTTGCTACTAATTCTAACTGATCTAATAAAGCCAAGTGGGTTTCCAACAATTCGATGGCTAAGGGTTCATCATCCACAATCAGGCATTGTGTTTTCATAGATTTTCTGAGTTTAGGTCAATAAATAAATCTACCATATAAGAAGCATCCTCTTCCTCTACCACTAACTCATGCCGATTCGGATAAATCAATTCCAACTGCCTTTTGGTATTGGATACCCCAATGCCTTTTTTGTAATGCTGCTCATCTTTTTGGGGAATCATACTTTTAGTATTAAACACCCGAAAGTTTAGACTATTTTCAACTTGAATGAGCCCAATTTCAATTCTAGGCTGTCCGATTTCGCTACTTGCTCCATGCTTGAATGCATTTTCTACCATAGATAATAAAAGTAATGGCGCAATTTTTCGTTGAAGCTCATCTACATTTTTCTCAAAGGTCACCTTTAAACGATCACCGTAACGCAACATTTCCAACCCGATGTAATTTTCAACCAATTTGATTTCTTTCTCTAACGGCACCAATGGCTCATTGCACTGATAAAGCATATAATCCATGATTTCAGATAATTTAATCACAGTTTCTGGAGCTTTATCAGACTTTTTGAGGGTAAGTAAATACAAGTTATTGAGTGTATTAAACAAAAAATGAGGATGTATTTGAGCACGCAAAAAATTGAGCTCTGCTGTCATTTTCTCCTTTTCTAGTTGCTTTTGTTTCTGTTGCTCTTCAAAACGATCTTTAATCAACTTAAGAATGGCTACGCTAAACGGCACACTGTATACCCGTGGAAAGTAGCTTTTAAATAAGGCTAACAAATCCGTCAATATCTCTTGAATGGGTTCTTGTTGAAAACTTTCTCCTGCTAAAACTATGGGTTCGTAAATATGAACGGTAGCAATGCGTGTAAGCACACTAAAAACGTAAGCAGAAATGATGAAATGAATTGCAAAGCGAAGGTATTTCTTTTTATAGATTAATGCGGGAATTTGGTAATACACCAACAAGTAAGTAGCGATGATGTAAGGAGGAAATAAGATAGCAGCCCTTACAAAGGCAAAATAGATTTCATCAAAATAAAACGTATAGAAAGCCACGGCAATCGCAATCACAATGCCCCAAAACAACACATGCCGAACAATACGAATGGAAAATAACTGAATCAAGAAACGTTCTATAGCATCCATAGGTCATGAATTTCCTCAAAATTACGATTTAATCGCTTCACAATCCGATTACATCGCTCAATTTGCCTTAACCGCCTATAAATACCGCTCCATCGAAGATTAATTCGACTCATCTGTCGATAGGCACTATCAATCAACGCTAAAGCCTTATCTGGCTACAACGCCATTTAGCAAAGATTTAATCATCCATCTTTGAATTCAGATGTCAAATTAATCTTTATAAACTCATGAAATACCTATTTACATTAATCTTAATTGCTTATGTGTTTTATGCCCACTGTCAATCTAAAAAAGTAGTTGTTTCTGGTAAAATTGTTCATCAGCAAAATCAAGAAGCCTTAGAGTTTGCAACAATTAGCTTTCAAGATGTAAACAAACCTGATTTTTTAACGGGAGGGGTAAGTGATGAAAATGGAAATTTTTCTATTGAATTACCAGCTGGCACGTACCACATCAAAGTAGAGTTTCTGTCTTTCCAAACCTACGAATTGAAAAATCAAACCATTACCTCCAATCGTTCTCTAGGGAACATCTCCTTAACTCCTGATCCTGCCTTGTTAGAAAGTGTGGATATTGTTGCTGAAAAAACGACTACTGAATTTCGCTTAGATAAAAAAATATTTAATGTGGGAAAAGATTTAGTCTCTCAAGGAGGTTCATTATCAGATGTATTGCAAAATGTACCTTCTGTCACGGTGGATGTAGACGGAGCCATCAATTTACGGGGAAACAATAATGTGCGGATATTGATTAATGGCAAGCCATCTATTTTGGCTAATAATGGCTTAGATCAAATTCCTGCGAATAGCATTGAACGCATCGAAGTCATCACCAACCCATCTGCCCGCTATGAGGCACAAGGTTCTGCTGGCATCATCAACATTGTGTTGAAAAAAAATAGCTTAGAAGGCTTAAGTGGTTCGCTCCAACTGCGTGCTGGAATCCCTGCGGATCATCGCCCTACCTTAAACTTGAATTATAAAGCAGGAAAGTTCAATCTTTTTGGAACGTTTGGTTACCGCTATTCACATTACATTGGCAAGCTAGAAAGCAACCAATGGACTACTAATGATGGTGTAGAAGAAAATTTGATCCAACGTCTCCACCAAGATCGCTACGATCATTCTACACAGTTTTATATTGGTGGCGATTACTACCTCAATGAATACAACACCTTAACCCTCTCCGCTTACCGCTATCATAATAATAATGAAGATCAAACGACAACCAGCTATGCTTTCTTTGATCAAGATTTTCAAGCAACTTCTACCATTTTAAGGAATGAAGCTTATAGCGAGCCACAAACTTATAATCAATGGGAGCTGAATTATGTCAAAACCTTTAAGAAGAAAGGACAAAAATTGACCATCTCTACAGAATATGATTTCTGGGATGATGATGAAAATGAATCGATCAGTGATCAATATTTGTTTCCTTCAAATTTAAGTACACAAAGCATCCGTTCCAGAGATATTGAAAGCAGCAAAGATTTTCTGGTGCAAACAGATTATGTCCATCCTGTATCTGAAAAAGCACATATCGAACTCGGTTTTCGGGGCGAAACGCGGGTCATTACCAGCGATTATGTAGCCCAAAATCGCATTGACGACCAATGGCAAACCTTTGATGACTTAGAAAATGAGCTGGATTATTTTGAAAAAATAGGCGGAGCATATGTTCAATATGGAAAAAAGTTGGAAAAGCTCAGTTATTTAATTGGAATCCGCAGTGAATATACCGCGATTCGTATTGAAGATATTCGCAATCAATATAACATTGAGAAAAATTATTTACGTTTCTTTCCCACCCTACATATATCGTACACCTTCTCTGAAGATCAAACCATGCAATTGAGCTATAGCAGACGCATCAATCGGCCTAGTTTTTGGCAATTAAATCCTTTTGGTGGAATTTCAGATTTTCGAAACCTGAATGGAGGAAATCCCGACCTTGATCCAGCCTATACGAACGCATTAGAGTTGGGTTTACTGCATCATAGCGAAAAACTATCCATCAATCCATCCGTTTATTATCAATTTACTACCGATTTTTTCTTCGGAATCACACAACAGCTTGAAAATGGTAACTTCTTCAGGAGCCCGACCAATCAATCTCAAGAAACACGTTGGGGAGTTGAGTTTACGGCAACGTATCATCCTGTAAAATGGTGGACGCTTTCAGGAGATTTCAATTTCTTCCACATCCAACAAGAAGGTAGATACAAAGAGCTCGATTTGAGCAATACCAATGAATCTTGGCAAGCACGATTAAACTCCCGCATGCAGCTTCCACACAAAATTAATATACAGGCCACTGTAAATGTAGAAGGTAGGGTTCAGGATGTACAAACGACTCGAAAGACCTTCGCCCACGCTGATTTTGCGATCAGTAAGGATGTGTTGAAAGAGAAAGCGACACTGACACTCAACATTCGAAATGCGTTTAATTCGCGAACATTTCGTTGGACTACCGTTGGCGACAACTTTTGGCAAAACTCTCAACGAAGTCCATTTGGCAGGCGGTGGGCTGCTACATTCACCTATCGCTTTAATCAAAAGAAAAATCAACGCGAACGAAGACCCAGTAGAAGTAATCGAGCGTGATTCAGTGTTCCTATCAATGCTAGCAGGGCTGTTTTAGCCCTGCTTTAATTTATCTATCTTCCGCAGATTCGCGCACAAATCATTACATTTGAGTACATCAGATCGATAAGTAGATAAATGAATATGTTGAAAGAAAGTCCAGAAGCCAAGCAAAAAGCCAAACAGATAAAAGCAATCATCTTTGATGTAGATGGCGTGCTTACAGATAGCGGGATTTGGTTTGATCGGCACTCCAACGAATTTAAGCGCTTCAATGCTAAAGATGGATTCATTGTGAAGCCTTTACAGAAATATGGGTTTATTGTAGGTGCCATTACAGGCAAAGATTCCGACACCACCATGTACCGCTGTAATGAACTTGGCTTAGACTTCCATTATCATGGACCAAAAGATAAAGCGGTAAATTACCATCAAGCCAAAGAGAAATTCAAGCTTACCGATGAGCAAGTTTGCTACATCGGTGATGATATACAAGACCTGTCTATATTGGGCAGATGTGGGCTTTCAGCATGCCCATTAGATGCAAGAATGTACATACAAGATCGGGTAGACTTAGTCACGCGTACCCGTGGAGGTCAAGGAGTTTTGCGCGATGTAGCCGATTTTGTTTTACAAGAACAGGGCTTATTTGATAAATTACTTCAAACATACCTCAGTCGGTAATGCATGATTTCTAAGAGGCTGTTTGAACTTTTTGTTTAGTCGAAACAAAAAGTTCAAACAGTCTCTAAATCATTTTCAGGCAATACAGGAACAAACAAAAAAAAGCCTCATGAAACATCATGGGGCTTTCCGACTAAACTTGCAAAAACCTAAATCTATTTATTCACCAACCTAAATATATCTTTAAAACCTTACTGGTTATTTATGCTTCTGTTGTGCTTAACTATTTTCAAATCGGGTGCCATAAATGATATTTTTTCGAGAAAAATTTGCATTATACTGATTATCAACAAGATACAAAACTCTATATTTATAACTATTCAAATAAATAATATAACATTTTACTGACATATAAGTAATTTGTGATATTTCATGCACTTCCACGCTTTAGGACTCAATAATGATTTGTAAAGATTTCTGAATGAGTAATTGGGTATTTACTGAAAGCCCCTAATTTTGTGCATGCCAAATGCTTCAGACACAGCGCGAAGTGCAACAGCTAACAGTTAGAAAATGAAAGTGTAAATGATGAATATCTTCAAATACACTTTGGCCTTAGGAGCATTTTTTCTAATTTTGCACCCTGATTTATGCAGGGCTTGCTTGTACGGATGCGTATTGGTTCAATAAATAAATAATAAACATCCCCTTCTCATAATGAACACTGTAAAAATATTCTCAGGTTCAGCGACATTATATCTCTCGCGAAAAATCGCTCACATTTATGGTTCTGATTTGGGTGATGTCACTCTACAGAAATTTAGCGATGGGGAAATTGCTCCCTACATTAACGAGTCAATTCGAGGCGGTGATGTCTTTTTAATTCAATCTACCTTTCCTCCTGCCGAAAATTTATTGGAGTTGTTATTATTGATTGATGGTTGTAAACGTGCATCAGCAAGTACCATCACAGTTATGATTCCTTATTTTGGATATGCCCGTCAAGATCGAAAGGATAAACCAAGAGTAGCAATAGGCGCTAAACTAGTTGCAGACTTGATTGAACAAGCAGGCGCTACCCGAATTGTGACGTGTGATTTACATGCTGGTCAAATTCAAGGCTTTTTCGATCTCCCAGTAGATCATTTGCAAGGTTCATACGTTTTCGTGCCTTACATTAAATCATTAGGTTTAGATAATTTAATTTTTGCTTCACCAGATGTGGGTGGTGTAAGTAGAGTTCGGAAGTTTGCCTCTTACTTTAATGCCGATTTAGTGATTTGCGATAAACATAGAAAACGCGCAAACGAGATCGCATCCATGCAAGTAATTGGTGAAGTGTCGGGTAAAAATGTCATTTTAGTTGACGACATGATTGACACAGCTGGTACCATGTGTAAGGCGGCTGATGTATTGATGGAAAAAGGCGCTAAGAGTGTACGTGCGGTGTGTACTCATCCTGTACTTTCTGGTCAAGCTTATGAGCGTATTGAGAATTCAGCAATGGAAGAAATTGTGGTGGCAGATACCATTCCTCTGCGCGGATCATCTACGAAGATTAAAGTACTCTCAGTAGGTGAGATGTTTGCAAAGGCAATTCGCAAAATACATGATCACGAATCGATCAGCTCATTATTTATCTAGTATTTTTATTTTTTTTATACATAACCCTGGGGATGCAGAAAGCAAACTGAGTACCTAGAAAGGTTTTTAAAATTGCTAATACAAATGAAAATTGTTGATGTAATCGGTTACAACCGAACAGAAATTGGTAAAAAGTCTTCTAAAGACTTACGTAGAGCGGGTAATGTACCTTGCGTAATGTATGGTGGTGAAGAAGGTAACCTACACTTTCACTCTCCAATGATCCTTTTCAGAGATCTAGTTTACACTCCTGAAGTGTGCTTTGTAAACATGGATATTGAGGGTAAAGAGTACAAGTGTATTTTGCAAGATGTTCAGTTTCACCCAGTAAGTGAAATCATTTTGCACGCCGATTTCCTTCGTTTGTACGATGATGTTCCTGTAATGATGGAGATTCCTGTAAAATTTGTAGGCAACTCTCCAGGTTTGCAGAAAGGTGGTAAGCTTTCTACGAAATTGCGTAAAATCAAAGTAAAAGCATTACCCAAAGACATGCCTGAAAACGTAGAAGTAAGTTTAGAAGGCTTAGAGTTAGGACAATCTGTGAAAGTTAAATCGGTAGATGCTCAGAATTACGAAATTTTGAGTGGTCCAAACGTAACGATTGCTTCTGTAACTATCCCAAGAGCATTGAGAAGTGCGCAAGCAAAAGGAGAAGGCGAAGAATAGTCATTAGCATTTATTCCTTTAGAAAGCGGCTTGAAAGCCGCTTTTTTTATGTCTTTAATACACTGTAAACGAAGTTTTTTAATATTTTGCTATAAGCGTAAATCTGAAGA
>JBMYQA010000294.1:0-7366 GCA_049600855.1 Flammeovirgaceae bacterium
GATTAAAAAGCCCGTAAAAGAGGAAGCCTTGGTGTAGGCATTCATCAACGATTTATTGTTAGAACCGCTTATTCTACTCGAGTAAGCGGATTTTTTATCCTATTTTTTTTAGGAATGTGATTTGGCGATTTTTTTAAATGACTTATTATCAGTGGTTTATAGTTTTGAAAATTCAATACTAAATTCTGAAAGTAGAAAAAACCGTTACTTTAGTTAACAATAAATCACACAACAATCATAAAGTAAATGCATCGCCTCAGGCGAAAGCCTGAGGCTTTACAATGCGTATTTTTAATCACAATGTTAACTGACAAACAAACAATGAAAACAAACAAAAACCTCGGCTTAATTGTCATCATAAGCATTATAGCCACAATTGCTATTTTTTTCTTTGTGCTATTACCAATCCTCAAAACATCCATTGCTTGGTTAGTAATGGGCGTAATACTTTTGATTAGTTTGGTAGTTAGCTTAGTAGGCCTTATTGCCTTAACCAAAAACTTGGAACCCATTTCCGCAACAGATGAATAACACTAATTCGGAATTTCGGTTAGGGATCATTCCATTATCCGCAAACAATTGATAGATTAGCAGTAGGGAAAGGTAATCTAATTTTCCCTACTGCTTGATCATCAGAATCAAACGCATTCACAACAACTAATTTGCAGCAGCCAATGGCAGAGGAAAAGATTACACCAGCAGAAGAAACACAGTTAGAGGGAGGAACCTATGAGATTATTCGGAAGCGACTTGAAAATCACGGTCGTGAGTTACAAGATCGCTTAACGAAATTAAACCAAGCACGTAAAGAGGTTTTCGGTTCGATTGAAACCAAGCTTCTGACGACTGAACGCATTGCCACAGTAAATAACTGTGTGCCTCGTGACATGATTCCCATTGGCCGAAACTTTATCTTTGGCTACAATGTACACATTGGTTTAAAATCAGAAGTTGATGTAACGGATGTTTTTAGCATTTTCGAATTCAAACAAAGTGAGCATACTTTTCATGAGGCAGGTATTCAGCTAATTGATAACCAGTCTTTTAAGAATGACTTCAAAGAATTATATAAGTATTATAAAAATACCATTTTCACCAAATTTGCCATGGTAGGCCCTCACCTGCACATGGTTTTTCGCATTGGTAAAAACATCAATGACATCAAAAGCTTCAAATGGCTGATCGAAGGAGACAAATTGGTGTACATTGATAATCGCAGTGATCATGAATTCAAATTTCCCACTCAGCATGAGTTTGAATGGAAGCGAACGCATCGCGATTACCACCGCAGTGGAGATCATCCACATATCTCTATTTTAGATCGGGTATTTGTAGAAACCGTTGGTGGGGATTTAACCATTAAGGTAGAAGACAATACCGACTCAGGGCATGGCATTTATTCCGAAGATGTAGAACACAAAGGCCAAAGTTTGGACGATGCCGATATCACCTATGCTGATTTAGGGAACTTGATTTTGCTCCGAATTAAACCCTATCAAGAAAAAGCATTCCGATATCTAGTTTTTAACGAAAAGTTACAAGAAGTAAAACGCATTGATTCCATTGAAGATAGCTGTGTTTTACTGCCCGATAATCATGGAATTATTTTCTCTAATGGGTATTACCTAGATTCAGGAGAACTCAAAATCTTTGATAACGAACTCACCGATATGCGCTTTGAGAGAAAAGTACAATCGCCCAATGGAGAGGATTTTCTGTACGTTTTCTACAATCGAGAGTCAGGCGATTACGTCTTACTCTCCTATAATCTCATTGAGCAAAAAGTTGAAAATCCTATTCTATGCCATGGCTACTCCTTTTTCCACAATGGCGAACTTGTCTATTTCCGAACCGATAGTGAGCCGAAAAAGACACATGCCATCCAATTGTGGCAAACTCCTTATGTACATCCCGATTACCAAATGGATGTCACCTCAGATAATTACTTGTTTAAAATAGGAAATAAGGATATTGTCCGAGGAATGTCGGAAGCGCATGAGGTGGTCAACCTGACCTTGCGCGAAAATGTGTATGCCAGTCTGTATTTTGAGTTGGTCAAGCGTTCCACAAGTGTTATAGATACGTATTATTGGACAGCCGATAAAGAAGCTTTTTCCTTGGGAGAAACGCTGTTGGAAATCAAAAATGCGTCATCGGCAGCGATTGAGGAATTTGAGAAAGTTACCCGTGTAAAAAAATCGACCAAAGAGCAGATTGAGAAAGTTGCCCAAAATGCGACGGCACTCATGCGGGAGATTGACCGAAAGATTTTTAAGGAAGTCGATGAATTCGTTTCTTATCTCGCCCAAATTCGAACGGCCAGGGGAGAAGTAATTTCCTTAAAAGATTTGCGTTATACGGATTTGGCTTTGGTGGAAGAGTTTGAAACCAAGCTATCTGAAAAGAATGACCGTCTTTCTCAAAAATGTGTAGAATTCTTATTGCGGGAAGATTCCTTAGCGCCTTATGAGCATAAAGTAGAACTTCAAGAGCAAGCGATTCTTGAGGTAAGCAAAGTAGCTGATGCAGATAAAACTGCGGAAAATATTGATCTGATTGGCTCAGAGCTGGAATTATTGATCGATATTGTGAGTAATCTGAAGATTGAGGATTCTACGCAAACAACAAAGATTATTGACAATATTTCCAATATCTATTCGCACCTCAATAACGTAAAGGCCAAATTAAGAGCCAAGCGGAAAGACTTATTGGGCTCCGAAGCCATCGCCGAGTTTAATGCACAACTCAAACTGATTAATCAGGCGGTGGTGAATTTCTTGGATGTGTCAGATACGCCAGATAAATGCGATGAGTATTTAACCAAACTCATGGTACAGTTGGAGGAATTGGAAGGTAAGTTTGTCGATTTTGATGATTTTACCGTAGAGTTGGCCGAAAAACGCGATGAGATTTACAATGCTTTTGAATCGAAAAAGCTAGCCTTGGTAGAGGCGCGAAATAAGCGTTCCACTTCCTTAATGAGTGCCGCAGAGCGCATCCTGAAAGGAATTCAAAACCGAATTAAAAACTTCGAATCCGTTAGCGAAATCAACGGTTATTTTGCGGGAGATTTAATGGTGGATAAGGTTCGGGACATCGTGAATCAACTGGTGGAGATGGAAGATTCTGTGAAAGCAGATGATATCCAAAGTCAGATGAAAACCGTTAAAGAAGATGCCATTCGCCAGTTGAAAGATCGTCAAGAGTTGTTTGTTGCTGGTGAGAATATCATCAAGATGGGTAAACACCACTTCTCTGTAAATACCCAAGATTTGGATTTGAGTATGGTGTACCGAAATGGAGAGATGTATTACCACCTTTCTGGCACGAACTTCTTCGAATTGGTTGAACATGAAGCGTTTTTGGCCACAAAATCCGTGTGGGATCAAAGTGTAGTATCCGAAAATCGCGAAGTTTACCGTGCCGAGTTCTTGGCGTATCAGTTGTTGAAAGAAGCAGATGAGCTGGAGATAGATGTCGAAACGGAGTTACAAGAATATGTCCGTAAATATGCGGCACCTCGCTACCACGAAGGCTATGTGAAAGGTGTGCATGATCAGGATGCTTACCTCATCTTTGATGTCTTATTGTCGCTAAAATCAGCCATTGGACTGTTGCGTTACACGGCAGATGCGCGGGCACTTGCTTCTATTTTTTGGCATAATTTCTTAGATGTAGAAACCAAAGAACTCTTTACACATCGCGTACAGGGGTTGGAAATCATCCTTCAGGTATTCCCCGAAACCAAGGAATTTGGCGAATTAATTGTCGATTTTCAAGCGGCCATTCAAGCTTTTGCTGATGATACTTCCCTGTTTGATGCGCGATTAGCCAAAGAAGCTGGCGAGTACCTATTCTATCAACTCACAAAAGGACAAGGATTTGATATCAGCACTGAAGCCAATGAACTTTATAAAGGGTTTCATCAGCAGCTCAAACGCAAAAACGTAGAACAAGCCTTTAATCAATCCTTAAAAAAGCTGCAAGATGTACCACTAGATCGCTTTGAACTGATTCGGAACTGGGTAAAAGCCTATGTGGGTGTGATGGAGAAAGACCTTGAAAGTGAGGAAGAGGAAGTACAAACGGACTGGCGGGAATACATCAACGAAACAGCCGTATTGATTTTCAATGGGAATTATGACAATAAACATGTGATTGCCGTTTCTGCCAAGCGCGTAGTTGAAGGGATGGCAGGGGAGCATGCCGTGATTAAGGGTGGGAAATACCTGTTAGATTACAATCATTTTGTACAAAAGCTAGCTACGTATGAAAGTGAAGTGCTTCCACAATACGAGCAGTATGTTGAGTTAAAGAAAGAACTTGTTCAGCAATTTAAAAAGGACTTGCGTTTGGATGAGTTCAAACCAAGAGTATTGTCTTCATTTGTGCGAAATAAGCTGATTGATGAGGTGTATTTACCCATTATTGGCGATAACTTGGCGAAGCAGATTGGGGTGGTTGGGGAAAACAAGCGTACAGACTTAATGGGGATGCTGTTACTCATTTCTCCTCCTGGTTATGGTAAAACAACCTTAATGGAGTACATTTCTAGCCGTTTAGGTTTAATTTTCATGAAAATCAATGGCCCCGCAATCGGGCACGGATTAACGTCACTTGATCCAATGGAAGCACCGAATGCGAGTGCCCGTGAGGAAGTGGAGAAGTTAAACCTCGCCTTTGAAATGGGGGATAACGTGATGATTTATTTAGATGATATTCAGCACTGTAACCCTGAGTTTTTGCAGAAATTTATTTCACTTTGTGACGGCCAACGTAAAATTGAAGGGGTGTACAAAGGGGTGAGTAAAACCTATGATTTGAGGGGTAAGAAAGTGTGTGTGGTGATGGCTGGTAACCCGTACACAGAGAGTGGCGATAAGTTCCAAATTCCCGACATGCTAGCCAACCGTGCCGATACGTATAACTTGGGTGACATCATTGGCGATACCCAAGAGCCATTTGAGTTGAGTTACATCGAAAACTCATTGACCTCTAATCCAATTTTAGGAAAACTTACCGCGAAGAGTAAAAAAGACATTTACACTTTAATTCGCTTAGCGAAAACGGATAATCGGGAAGGAATAGAATTTGAAAGTAATATTTCAGGTGAAGAATTGAATGAATACGTTTCCGTACTTAAGAAGATGGTGACCATTCAGGATGTCATCTTGAAAGTGAATCAGCAATACATTGCCTCAGCAGCGCAACAAGATGACTACCGAACAGAGCCAGCCTTTAAGCTCCAAGGATCGTATCGAAATATGAATAAGTTAGCTGAAAAGGTGGTTCCCATCATGAATGAACAAGAGCTGCGAACCTTGATTCTTTCCCACTATGAAGGAGAATCGCAAACCTTAACTACAGGTGCCGAAGCGAATATGTTAAAGTTTAAGGAGATGGTTGGTATCATGGAAGAAGCGGAAAAAGCGCGCTGGGAGCAGATTAAGAAGACCTTCCAAAAGAACCAAAAGCTCAGAGGAGTAGGAGGAACTGATCAAATATCTCAAGTGATTGCGCAAATGACGAGCTTTACCGATGGGCTAGAAGCCATCAAAGAGGTGTTGGCCGAAGGCTTGAAGACGAATGGGGAATAATTCTTATAAAAGCTAAAAAACAGTTATGGTCTCCTTTACTGATGGGTTTGCAAACTCATCAGTAAGGAGGGAAAATCAACTTTAAGGTACCTTCAATAAAAAAAGCAATCACCTAAAAGGGATTGCTTTTCGAAGTTTTTTATAAGGTCTGAGTTATACTAACTGAAGTGAGAAGCATTATTAACTTCCCACGGAATGACTAAGACAAAGGTATATTTTTGCATCGCGGTATACGAATTGAAGTATTCAAGTAAAGTACACAATCAATAAATTAACAGTCGTTTACACAAGCTAACCATGAATGGGCTTCTGAACTCTATTAGTTCTGATGAACTAGGTGAGTTTGCTTGGAAAAATGAGTAAATCGCTCATAATCTGACTTTTAATCTTTGAAAGCAACAAATAATGTGTATGTTTACAGGTTATTCACTAACCGATTTTAGAACCAAAGGCTTGCGGCTATTTCTTTGTATTCATTCGAAAACCAATTGCTCCAATCCAAATGCAGCCGCGCCCACCATGCCAACGAATGGACTGTTAGAAACACGTGTTAAAATCTCTAACTGCAAAGCCGGCATATAATTCAATAACATTGTCCTTTTTTTATTTCTGAAAATTGAGTACTTTTTTTGCAAGTAATCCGTTTTGATCTTGAGTACATGCAAGCAAATGTTTTGTGGCTATTGAGGGCATGTTAATGCACCATGTAAAAGCTAGTGTTAGACCACAGCACAGTTTGGTGATCAAAAAAAAGAGACTCGATGAATTTTTAGTTTTCATAATCTGTACTATGAAACGATATTAAGCATAAATTCTACTGTGCTGTATTAAGATTATTCTTGTGTGTTTTAATTATTAAGTCGAAAAGTTTATTGTTTAATCATTTCAATTTACTATGAAACAGATTCCTATTATTTTCTTCATATTAATGATGTTTACACATCAGGTTACTGCCCAAAATGAACCCATCGAAAAGCTCCTGAAAGACTATATTAAGGAGTTAAATGCATTGGGTCAGACTAAAAATCTTGACAAGCTAAAGCCATATTTTGACAAGAACTTTAAAACAAATCAAACGTTTATAGGACTTGGAGGAACGATTACTAGAAGTTCTGGCGAGCTGAAAGATTTTATGAAAGAACTAGCTAACTTAACAACAGATAGCGATGTTAAAATGAATTTAGAGATAGCTAAAATTCATAATGTCATTCAAGGAGATAAAAATGCCACATTGTCGGCTGTTATAAATATGGAAATCGTGGTGGATGGCAAAAGTTATGAAAGTAGTGTGGTGTCTACTAGTGTTATCGCAAGGAAAAATGAAAAGGGAGAGTGGAAGTTTGTGCACTTCGATAATATTAGAACGGTTAAAGGTAAAGCTGCAGGTAAATGCATCAGTTATTTCTACGAAAGACCTAATAGCTATGTAGTGGCTGTATTGTACCCTGGTGGTATAGAATATTTAAAGTCATTTGAGCATATTTTTATTAAAACTAAGGGAGGACAATCCTTATTAAATACTGATTATGGGCAATACACCTGGACAAAGGGCAAAGTTATGAATCCACAAAATGAGGAAATTGGCAGTGCTACCACCGAAAAGGAAGCCATTTCTTTACTTTTGAAAAATTTATACAAGGGGAACTGCATCACCTTTATTACAAAATAATGGATGAATTTTGAATAAAGCATGAGTGAAGTTTAGGGGCTTGAGAAAAAGGTGCTGAACAGCAATTCTCACTTTGTCATTTCGAACATATGTGAGAAAT
>JBMYQA010000295.1:0-7314 GCA_049600855.1 Flammeovirgaceae bacterium
TACAGCTTTGAAGTATTTCGTAATAATTTAGGGGATTCTACATCTATTGGGGGAAATGCCATTTCATCAATTTGTGAAGATCGCAATCACAACCTTTGGTTTGGGACGGAAGATGGTGGATTGAGCGTTTATGATCGCTATACGAATACATTTAAGAACTATAAGCCTGGTCCAGAACCACATACGATCAGCTATAATGTGGTGTCTTTTATTCATGAAGATCAGCACGGTAAATTATGGATTGCCACTTCTGGAAATGGAGTTGATCGTTACAATCCTGAAACCAAACAGTTTAAGCACTTTGGGCATGATTACCGCGATACCACCCGACTGATGTCGCAATACATCAAGCAAATCATGAGCGATCGGGCAGGAAATGTCTGGATTGCCAATGATGCTGGATTAACAAAAGTGATTGAAATTGATGAAGATTCGGTCGTATTTAAAACCTATCGGCCAGATCCTAACAACCCAGATGCGATTGCCAACAATTACGCCAAAGCCTGCGTTGAAGATAATAATGGTATCCTTTGGGTTGCCACCGATGCCGGTTTAAGCCGATTTGATCCTAAAACAGAAAAATTTAAAAATTACTTCCACGACCCGAATGATCCTCACTCCGTGCCCAGTACGTATGTAAAGGCGCTCGGTTTAGATACCAAGGGGCGTTTGTGGGTAGGCTCTGATGGCGGAGCGAGTATTTTTGATGAGGAAACCGAAACCTTTCAAAACTTTAAACCCAATACGGAAAATCCCAAAAGTCTGAGTAATACTTATGTAAAAACCATTTTTGTAGACCCTAGTGGAACGGTTTGGATTGGAACGGATGATGGGGTGAATGTTTATGACCCTAACAAAGAACAGTTTGAGCTGTATCAATTTCCCATAGGCGATGGCATGTATGAGGTGGTCAGTAATAATACCTTTTGCATCTTTGAGGACAAAAAAGGGAATATTTGGACAGGCACCGATAATGGGATTAACTTTTACAACCCTAACACAAAGCGCATTGCTCATTACCAGCACGATCCTACCAATCCCAAAACGATTAGCAACAACATTGTAAAATCCATTCATCAAGATGACGATGGCGTGTTGTGGGTAGGTACAGATAATGGGCTCAATAAAGTGCTGCTCGATCAGAACTATCGCATTGTTAAAGTAGAAACTTTTCATTACGAAGACGGGAAAGCTTCTTTAAGTAATAACTCTGTGGTGCAGGTGTTTGAAGATCACACTGGAATGCTGTGGATTGCCACATGGGGAGGAGGAATTAATACCTTTGATAAGACCACAAATACCTTTAAAGCCTATAAAGCAAATGATAATGTTGGTGTTTCTAGCGATCAAATTCACGCATTTTATGAAGATGTGAATCGCAATATTTGGATTGGAACACGAGCAGGTTTAAACGTTTATGATCGCGCAAATGATCGTTTTATGTTGTATCATAATGATCCGAATAATCCCGAAAGTTTAGGAAATGATTGGGTATTGTCATTAGGGGGTGATAAAGATGGTAAGATTTGGATTGGGACAAATGGAGGTGGTTTAAACCTATTTGATCCTAAAACAAAGAAGTTTAAGCGTTTTAATAAAGACGATGGACTTACCCACGATGTGATTCAAAGTATTTTAGTGGATGAGGGATCAAATGTTTGGATGAGTTCCAGTGTTGGCTTAATTCGGTTTGATGTAAAAGCACAAAAGTTCTTCTCTTACGATATTAATGATGGCTTGCAGGGTTTTTCTTTTTACTTAGGTTGTGCGCATCAAAACCCTGAAGGGTACATGTATTTTGGTGGAGCTAAAGGTTTCAATCGTTTCAAACCGAATGGAATTATTCCAAATACCTATGTCCCTCCAGTCTACGTCAACAAACTCAAAATCTTTGATGAGGAAATTACACCCAATAACCGCCCTGATATATTAAGTAGAGTGATTTCGGAAACAGCGGAAATTACCCTATCTCATAAAGACGCGTTCTTGCAATTTGAGTTTGTGGCTTTAAATTTCCGTAACTCCATTAAAAACCAGTATGAATATAAACTGGAACCCTTGCAAAAAGATTGGATTCAAACTACTGCCACACGTAGAGATGCGACCTACACGAGTTTAGATCCAGGGGTTTATTCATTCAGAGTAAGGGCTTCGAATAACGATGGTACTTGGAATGAAGAAGGCAGAACCTTAAAGATTACCATTACACCTCCTTGGTACCAAACTCCATTAGCAATTGCCTCATTTGTGTTACTTGCATTGGGTAGCACCTATCTATTTTATCGGGTGCGTACAGCCAACTTGCGTAAAAAGAAGGAACAGCTGCAACGTTTAGTGAATGAGCGAACAGGAGAGTTACAAGCTGCTAACAAAAGCCTTCATCAACAAAAAGAAGAAATTGTGGTGCAAAATGAAGAATTGCAGCAACAAGCAGAAGAAATTGCCTCACAGCGCGATAAAATAGAAGCTCAACATCATGCCTTAGAAGAAGCTTACAACGATATTAGTGTCATTAGTGAAGTAGGAAAAGACATTACAGGAAGTTTATCACTTGACAATATCTTTGTGGAGGTATATAAAGATGTAAACATCTTATTGCAAGCGCCTACCTTTGCAATTGGGGTATATCAAGAAGAGGAAGATGTGCTGGAATTTATTGAGATTGACGGACAAGGTAGTGAAATATCTCGGTCAAAAGATGATTTAAACAACCAAGAATTGCTTTCTGTCCGATGCTTTCGAAATAAAGAAACCATCTTAATTAATAATTTTTCTGAGCAATATCCAGAAAGTACACCTGCATCTGGACAAGCGACAGAATCGATTATTTACCTTCCACTCATTTCAAAAGAGAAAAAAATCGGGGTAATCACTGCGCAGAGCCCTGAAAAAAATCGCTATGGGGAAAGGCATGTCACGCTATTGGAGTCATTGGCCTCTTATGCAGCCACGGCATTAGATAATTCCATGGCTTATGACATCATCAATACCAAAAATAAATTGATCACGGATTCGATTCGTTATGCCCAAACCATTCAAGAGGCTATTCTGCCCCAACAGTCACGGCTGCGTAGTGCATTTAGCGATCATTTTGTGTTGTTTAAACCGAAGGATATCGTATCTGGCGACTTTTACTGGTACATGTCTGTTCCTGATTTAACGACGGGCAAAGAGATTCATTATTTGGCAGTTGTTGATTGTACTGGTCATGGCGTTCCAGGAGCATTTATGAGCATGATTGGGGCGCGAATCTTAAATGAAGTATTGATTGAAAAAGGGAAACGAGTGCCCTCAGAAATTCTTGAATTGGTGAATTTGAGCATCGTTACAGCTTTAAAACAAGATACAGGCGATAAGCAAGCCAATAATGATGGAATGGATTTAGCCATTTGTTGCATCGAACATTTTAATAATGCTTCTTCTAAAGTAATTTTTGCAGGAGCCAAATCTTCCATTTACCATTACAAAACAGGTAGTCAAGAGTTAGTCCGATTACGGGGCGATAACCGCTCCATTGGCGGAATACAGCGACATAAAGAGCCTTTCACCGATCAAGAACTGATCCTTGCTAAAGGAGATAGGTTATATCTGGCAACCGATGGTTTTGCCGATCAAAATAGTGCGTCAAATCGGAAAATCGGTTCTATTCGCTTTGCTGAATTGTTGCATGAATCGGCTACACTGGACATGTCAGCACAAAAAGATTTTTTACTTAACACCCTGCTTACACATCAACAAGGAGCAGAACAGCGCGATGATATTACGGTGATTGGGGTTCAGGTGTAGTGTGTGGGGGTTAAAGAATTAATCCCAATACATATACGTAAGCACTGGCCAATATCAGTTGCACGATGGCAAATGGGATGGCTTTTACCACAAAAGCCCCAAAGCTTAGGGAAATATTGTTTTTGTGGATGACGGTTACAGCTACTACGGTAGAGGCTGAACCAATGGGAGTGATGTTTCCCCCTAAGTTTGTACCATAAATCAGTGCCCACCAAAAGTTTTCGGAAAACGCAGGCAAGGCTTGCATGGTTTTCGCCAGCATCGCAGCCAGTGGAATGTTATCTGTTACCGAACTGGCAAAAGCTCCCGCCCAAAGTAAGGCCAAAGGACCTCCTGTTTCGCCTAAATTCATCAACTGTACCACAACCCCACCAATGAGTTCGAGCACCTGAGCGTGCTCCATTACACCAATGACTACAAATAGAAAGGCAAAGAAGAATAATAAATCCCAATCCAATTCGGCATAAATGCTCGAGGCCTTAGACTTAAATTTAATCAGCATCATGATGCCAAAGGCTAAAGCAACAAAACCGATTCCCAACTCTTTGATGTAAGGAATCAAATCTGTAGTGGCTAATACCACAATAAAAGCCCCGAAAATAAACCAGCTAAATCGGAAGAATGCCATGGATTCAATGCTGTCGTTTTCGTCAAATCCTTGAATGAGTTGTGCGGCTTCTTCCTTTTCTTGCGCCGTTTTAAGTCCTTTTATCTTAAATAATGCTCGGGAAAGGTAGATGGTTACGGTAGTCGCAATCACTACATAAGGGGCAGAAATGTAGAAAAATTCAATGAAGGCAATTTTAGCGGCATTACCCACAATGATGTTAGGCACCGAACTAATCAAAGTCAATAATCCACCAATATTGGTCAATAGTCCTTCGCAGAGGAGAAAGCCTAAGAGCAATTCATTTCTTTTCAATTTATTGAGAGACACGGCAGTGAGCGAACCCACAATAATCATCGCGGTTACATTATTCAGCAAGGCTGAAAAGATGACCGTCATGATTGAGTAATACACCAGTAGCTTAAAGGGATCTCCTTTCGTTAGCTTAGTTAAACGAATGGCAAGCCAAGAAAAAATACCACTTTTAGAAGTGATGTCTACAAAAATACTGGAGCCTAAAATGATATTGATAACTCCCCAATCGATAAAGGTAACATAGAAAGGCACGTGGCCTTCATGTCCTGAGAAGATCGATAATACACCAGTGATTTCTCCCAACAGTAAAGCGATGACAGCAGTGACACCTGTAATGACCGATTTTTGCGCATGAATCTTTTCCTCAAGCGCTAATGCGGCAACCATACCAAGTAAAAGGGCTAGAAATAGATACGTTATCCCCGATGAAACAGTAGCATGAGGTATTTCTAATAGAATCATGTGGATTAAACTAAGGTTGAGTAAGAAATGTTCTTAGAGTCTTTGTCAATGTTACAAAACCTCGCTCAGTTTTGGCATATGTTTGAATAAAATTTTTGTGTCATTTATAGGATTTTCAAAATTATTCGATTTAGTATTTTCACTACCATAGATTTTTCAAAGAGTAATATTTTTGGAATATCTGCGTGGGATGTTGAACGAAGAAATATTATTTCTGAAGGTATACTTGATAAACTGTCATCAAATTACATAGGTAATATTCCCAACTTTTTGAGTGATATACCTCATGAAAGACCATATGTATTAAGGATAAAAACAGATGATAACTTTACAGATATAGAAAATTAATCTGCTGGGTTCGATAAGTCATGAGGGTGTGTTGTGGTTTTTGTCTAAAAAAACATTGCTGATTTTTTTTTACCAGACATCAAACAAAGTATGGGGCTTACTTTTCTGTCTAGCTATCTTGGATAGGACAAAAGCAAATGTAGGGGGCGTTTTATGCGCAGGCAGATTTTTGGAGAAGAAAAACGGAAGAATTTTCTTTGATTTACTCAAAGTAAAAATTCACTAATAGGAATCTTATATAGTTTCATATAATCCTGCCAATTCACGATACACACATTACGACATTGCTTTGCTACTCATTTATTGGAAAGAGGCTTAAACTTGCGGTATATTCAAGTTATGCTTAGACACAACTCATCCAAGACTACTGAGATTTATACTCCTATTACAATACAAGGTAAAAATCAAATCCGCAGTCCGCTAGATCATTTGGATATATAACACATTAAAAGTAGTTTTATAAGAGAAATAAACGTAATAGGTGCGTTTATACAGATGTTGTGAGAAATTAGAAAAAAATGATCTACCTAGAGAAAGAGCTTACAATATTGGAGATCCGAAATAATGGCTGGTGGATTATGAACGAAAAGGAAGTTGCAGAATGAAGTATTTGAGTTATGGTTATTGATTCATTTCATAGAGGTAGATGAAACAAAACCCCTGCCCAGAAAAGATGTATGTGGCTTATTGAGGGATGAATTTAAAAAAGTAGAGGGGTATGAAGATTATGAATATGACCATTATAGGATAGACCCGCGTACTATAGAAATAGTGTTTAAGGCAGGAGATCAGGAAAAAGCTATGGAAAGAGCCAAACTACTCCTAGATTACCATGCCAAGGTGGGCAATGATCCAATTAGTGCAAACCCGAGTATAAAGGTTCATTTGCTAATAAATGGGTTGTTAGAGTGGATTAAATACTACTCTTATTCTCCTTAGTCAACGAAGTAGCCTACACACAATACAAGCATAAATGACCATAAGCTATGAGAGAATATTTGAAATGGTTTATTCAACGAGTATTCATTCCGGTATCATGGTTTGCTTCTTCGGTTTACATTACTCGTTTGGCGGTCAACAATGTGCATATTGAATTTGCATTGGGAGCATTGGTTTTGGTCATTTATGCCCTGGTGGTAGATTTTCCTAAGTCAAAAACAAAAAATAAAAAAGTCGAAAAATGATCCGCTTTATACTGCTGTTTTTCATTCTATGTATAAACCTGCATCAAGTGATTGCTCAAAGTGAAAAGCTTGATTCATTAGAAAGCAACACGAGCAGATGGAAGGTGAAGCGCATTTCAGCTGCATATGCGGGTGAAAATTTTATTCGTCCAGGTATGCAGTTATCAGCGGATTTCATTCCCGTTTGGAAAAAAAAGCATGAATTGGTTTTATCACCCACACTCACCTTTTTCGTGTTCAGACCTTTTTATACATCTGTCATGCTAGGCGGAAGAGCCACGTACCACATACATTTTCCTTCAGGCTTAACGATACGCCCCTTAGGTTTAGGTATCAATTATAAATATAAATTCCTATTGGCTCCCGTTTATGAAGTTAATAATGGAAATGTTAAAAAAACCAGAAATGATGGTTATGGTAATATTCACGCATTAGCGACTACGGGCTTAGCCTACAATTTTTCAGATAGAACCTCGCTTCCTTTGAGTCTATTTGCGGATTTTGGCTTTTCTGCTGAACCGTATTTCGGAGTTTATAAATTTCACTACTGCGGGTAAAATTATATCTGGTATATTTTTATCTATACTAGTGGCCTTTAGCTCAGGAGCTTTA
>JBMYQA010000296.1:0-7307 GCA_049600855.1 Flammeovirgaceae bacterium
AACTAACAACACGATGCCCTGCCATAAAATACAGTTAAAATAAGCTTAAAGCTAATTCTATTGTCTAAAATAGTACTAATTAAAGATCAAATTTAACCTAACATATTTCTCAAATATAGAATCCCATCCTTCCTTCAATTTTTCAGTTAAATCATTTCCCAATTCACAAAAATGTTTCATATTTGCCATCAATAATGAGTAACTTTTTTACTCTTTATGGATTTTTATAACACTCAAACTGTGAGTGACGTGGCGAAGCTGTATCTAATACAGAACCATTCCTTCAATATCAACTTATATCCATAAACACTTCTTATTCCCTCCATTCATTATTGTATTATGCTAGACACTTTAATCTCTTCAAAAACACGTATCAAACTACTTCTAAAGTTTTTTTTGAACGATAAGAGTAGAGGATATTTACGGGGTTTAGCTGATGAATTTGGAGAAAGTACCAATGCAATTCGCATTGAACTAAATCGTTTTGAAGATGCTAATATGCTAGAATCTGAACTTGAAGGGAATAAACGATTTTACAGAGCAAATACACAACATCCACTATTTCATGAACTTCAAAACATCATTAAAAAGTTTGTGGGAATCGACCAAATCGTAGAACGTATTTCTAAACGATTGGGTAATGTACAAAAAGTGTATTTAGAAGGAGACTTAGCGAAAGGAATTGACAGTAATATCATTGATATTATGTTAGTTGGAGAAGGCATTGATCGCCCTTACTTAAGCCAACTTTTGGCTAAAGCAGAGCAAATTGTAAAAAAACATATTCGATATCGTATTGTGACTGAGGATATCACTTCTACCCAAGAAGAGAATGTCCCTAATTTATTAATTTGGACAAGAGAATGAGTACTAACAGTAAAAAAATTGCAGTGATCGGTTTAGGCTATGTAGGCTTACCTCTTGCAGTAGAGTTTGCAAAAAAGTTTGAAGTTGTAGGGCTTGACATTAACGAAAGTCGTATAGCTGAACTGAAAACAGGACATGATTCGACCTTAGAGGTTGAAGATGAACTTTTACAAGCAGTTTTATTAAAAAACGGCCAAGTAGGAAATGCGGATAAAGGTTTAACTTTAGCAAGTACTCCTAGTGCAATCACAGACTGCAATGTATATATTGTAACTGTTCCAACTCCAACAGATAAAAATAATCGCCCAGTACTTACGCCAATGATCAAGGCTTCGGAATCAATTGGGAACGTTTTGAAGAAAGGTGATATTGTGATCTATGAATCTACTGTTTATCCTGGAGTAACAGAAGATGAGTGCGTTCCTGTATTGGAAAAGACATCTGGTTTAACTTATAATGTTGACTTCTTTGTAGGCTACTCCCCTGAGCGTATCAACCCAGGAGATAAAAAACACACGGTTACTAAAATCTTAAAGGTAACTTCAGGCTCTACGCCTGAAATTGCTGAAGAAGTGGATCAACTTTACAAAAGTGTGATTACTGCGGGTACGCATAAAGCGCCTTCTATTAAAGTCGCAGAAGCTGCAAAAGTTATTGAAAATAGTCAGCGAGATATCAATATTGCCTTTGTCAATGAGTTGGCTAAAATATTCAATCTCATGGATATTGATACCTCTGAGGTATTAGAAGCTGCTGGCACCAAATGGAACTTCCTTCCCTTCAGACCTGGCCTTGTAGGTGGGCATTGCATTGGAGTAGATCCGTACTATTTAGCGCAAAAGGCGCAGGAAGTTGGTTATCATCCAGAAATCATTCTTGCTGGCCGTCGATTAAATGATGGCATGGGACAATATGTGGCAACAGAGGTCGTCAAGATGATGTTGAAAGCTGACCTTACGGTAAAAGGCTCCAACATCTTAATGTTAGGAATCACGTTTAAAGAGAACTGCCCTGATATCAGAAACACCAGAGCAATTGATATTTATACCGAACTTCTTTCTTACGACATCAATATTGATGTTTATGACCCTTGGGCCGATGCACAAGAAGTAGAAGAAGAATTTGGATTGAACTTAACAGCTAAAGAAAATTTAGCCACCTATGATACCATCATTCTAGCTGTGGCTCATAAAGAGTTCTTAGATGAAGATATTAGTATTTGGAAAAAGCCTAATGGACTTGTTTATGATGTAAAAAGTATTCTTCCTAAAGATTTGGTTAATAAGAGGCTCTAAGTGCCTCTCTTTTTATAAGTAATCTATCAAACCTTCACTCGAAGAAAATGCTTTCAAATAGCGACAAAACACTCACTAACAGCCGCGTACTGGTAACAGGAGGTGCTGGATTTATTGGTTCAAACTTATGTGATGTTCTATTGGCACAAAACAACGAAGTTATTTGTTTAGATAACTTCGCTACGGGTCATCGACATAATATTGAGCCCTTCTTAGCTCATCAAAATTTCACATTTCTCGAAGGAGATATTCGAAACTTTGAAGATTGTAAAAAAGCGGTTGATGGGTGCGACTATGTACTCCATCAAGCTGCATTAGGTTCAGTACCTCGAAGCATAAAAGATCCCATCACCTCTACTAATGTGAACATTGGTGGGTTTGTGAATATGCTTACCGCTGCTAAGGATGCCAAGGTTAAACGATTTGTGTATGCAGCTAGCTCTTCCACTTATGGAGACAATCGTGAATTACCCAAGATTGAACATCGAATTGGCAATGCCTTATCGCCTTATGCAATTACAAAGTATGTGAATGAGCTCTATGCCAAAAACTTTTCAGAGTTGTATGGCTTAGAAACGATTGGTTTAAGGTATTTTAATGTATTTGGAAAACGCCAAGATCCTAGTGGCGCTTATGCCGCTGTTATTCCAAAATTCATTAAATTATTAATCCATGGAGAATCTCCTGTAATCAATGGAGACGGCAGTTATAGCAGAGATTTCACCTACATCGATAATGTAATTTTAGCGAATCAATTAGCTGCGATTACCCCCACTACAGAACTCCAGAGCAGACAAAAAGCGTACTATACTGCACAAGAAATTGAAGTTCAATCATCTACTGCCCTCAGTGAGATTTTCAATGTTGCCTTTGGAGAACGTACCACACTGATCGAGTTAGTAGATTACTTGAAAGAATCCTTATCCAAATTCGATGCTTCTATAGCCAAGATAGCTCCTAAATTTGGACCTAATCGTGTAGGAGATGTCCCTCATTCTTTAGCTAGTGTTCAAAAAGGAGGCTCCTTATTAGCATATTATCCTACTGTTTCTGTGAAGGATGGAATTGCCTTAGCATCAAGATGGTATTGGGAAAATTTGAAATAAATCAACCCTCACCCCAATGAACAACAAAATATTGGTTACAGGAGCCGCAGGTTTTATTGGCTTCCATTTAAGTAAACGCCTAATTGAACAAGGCTATCATGTCATTGGACTAGATAACCTCAATACTTATTATGACATTCAATTAAAGCTAGATCGCCTAAAAAACTTAGGCATCCAGTTAGAAGAAACTACACTTGGGCAACACATTCAATCAACTAGCTGTAACTTTGAGTTATTGGTAAATAATTTAGAAAACGATGAAGTGTGGAACGTTCCTGCCATGGAATCTGTGACAGAGGTGATCAACTTAGCCGCACAAGCAGGTGTTCGTTACAGCTTAGAAAATCCTAAAAGTTATGTCTCTTCTAATGTAAATGGCTTCCTAAATATTTTGGAGTTTTGCCGAACAAAATCCATTAAGCATTTACTCTATGCGAGCAGTTCTTCAGTTTATGGCATGGAATCCACACAGCCATTCTCTGAATCTGAACGATGCGATAAGCCTGTCAGCCTCTATGCCGCTACTAAACGAGCCAATGAACTCATGGCCTATACCTACAACCATTTATACAACATCAATGTAATGGGGCTTCGGTTTTTCACGGTATACGGCCCTTGGGGACGACCTGATATGGCTCCCATGCTGTTTGCCAAAGCAGCCTTTGCCAATGAGCCCATTAAAGTGTTTAATCATGGCAATCAGTCGCGAGACTTCACCTACATTGACGATATCATCAATGGCATTGTCGAATTATTTGAAAATCGCCAAAACCTCATTAAAGGTGCTGAAGTTTGTAATATCGGAAATGGCTCTCCCGTTCCATTAATGGAATTTATTGGAGCGATGGAAAATGCCACTGGCAAAACCATTGAAAAGCATATGATTGATGCCCAGCCAGGAGATGTGAAAGTGACTTTCGCAAACACGGAAAAGCTGAAAAACTTAACGGGCTACCAAGCCCAAACTGCCATTCATGATGGCGTAGACAAGTTTATGACTTGGTACAAGTCTTATCATGAAATCAATGCATAATTCTTAAGCTACTTTCCTCTTCTCATTTTATCAATTCTACCCTAACACTAGCCCATGTCAAAACCTTTTATTATTGCTGAACTTGGTCAAGCTCACGAAGGAAGCTTGGGAATTGCACATTCTTATATTGATGCGCTGGCAACTACTGGTGTAGATGCCGTTAAATTCCAAACCCACATTGCCGATGCTGAAAGCAGTGTACATGAACCGTTTCGCGTAAAATTCAGCTACGAAGATGATAAACGGATTGATTATTGGAGACGAATGGAATTTACTCCAGAACAATGGGTAGGCCTTAAAGCACATTGCGAAGAAAAAGGGATGGAATTTATCTCCTCTCCATTTAGTAATGCCGCAGTAGAATTGTTAGAAAAACTTGAGGTAAAGCGTTACAAGATTGGTTCTGGAGAAGTATCCAATTTTTTAATGTTAGCGCTCATCGCGAAAACCAAAAAACCAATCATTGTATCTTCGGGCATGAGTTCTTTTGAAGAGTTAGATCAAACTATTGATTTTCTCAAAGAAAAGGAAAGCCCAATTAGTATTTTACAATGTACAACGGCCTACCCCACTCAACCTCATGAATGGGGGCTTAATGTCATTCAAGAACTAAAAGACAGGTATCAAGTACCTGTAGGTTTTAGTGATCATTCAGGTGACATTTTTGCGTGTTTAGCAGCTACTACACTAGGAGCAGACTTACTGGAGTTTCATGTAGTTTTTGATAAGAGAATGTTTGGACCAGATGCTCGTTCTTCACTAACGATTGATCAAACAAAACGATTAGTAGATGGCATTCGGCAAATTCGAAGCTCCCTAGATGCGCCAATAGATAAAACAGACAACTCAAAATACAGTACCTTAAAAAGCATTTTTGAAAAGTCTTTAGCCGTAAATAAAGATTTGCCCAAAGGCACAGTACTTACTATTGATGACTTAGAGACTAAAAAACCAAAAGGTTTAGGAATAAATGCAAGTGAATTTAGAGACGTAATCGGTAAACAGTTGAATACGGATAAAAAGAAAAACGATTTTTTAACAAACAACAATCTTTTATGAAATTGTATCACGAAGTTGCTAAAAAGTTTGCAGCAAAAGAAGGCTCCGAACGTATCGCTTCAGAACATGCACTCCAAGGTTTAGAAAAGCGAATTAGAAAAGGAAATATCAACAATATTCTTGAGTTTGGTATCGGTATAGGTACAATTCCTTATCTAATTAGTCAAATTGCCAAAGACGAAAAGCGAAAAATTAACTACTATGGTACAGAGCTAAATGAATTTTGTTTAGGAAAAATTAAAGAAAACATTGACACCACAGACAATGAGTACTTTAATTTTAATGTGATGAGTGATGTAGAAGAACTTCCATCAGATTTTATTGCTGATTTAGTGATTATTGATGGCGATGTATCTAATTATGAAAAGATCAAAGACATTTTGAGTGAGGCAGCCATAATTTTTATTGAAGGTACCCGAACCATACAACAAGACGCCATCAAAAAAGTGTATCCTAATGCTTTGATTAGCACACACATATCACTCCACAAAAACCCTCCTTATAGCCCTTTTCCATCTACTAGATATTTAGGTGCTTTTCGTACTGTTTATGTAAATAAAAGTTTCAATAATACACTGAATTATTGGACCGATCGATTACAAACAAAAATCAAGTATCAACTGAGAAAACTTCAATGAGCAAACGAAAGATATGTGTAGTTGTTACTGCTCGCCCATCCTATAGTCGAGTAAAAACAGCACTCAGGGCTATTGATGAGCATCCTGATTTAGAACTTCAACTAGTTATAGCAGCTTCTGCTTTATTGGAACGCTATGGCTCTGCCATCAACTATATCAAAAAAGATGGTTTTAAGATTTCCGCTAAAGTATTCAATGTATTAGAAGGTGAAAACTTAGCAGCAGCAGCCAAAACTACTGGTATAGGTATTTTAGAGCTATCCACTGTATTTCATAACCTACAGCCCGATATCGTTGTTACCATTGCCGACCGTTTCGAGACCATGGCAACAGCGATTGCTGCCAGTTACATGAATATTCCATTAGCGCATATTCAGGGGGGGGAAGTAACGGGTAATATTGATGAAAAAGTGAGACATGCCATTACCAAACTGGCTGATTATCACTTGGTAGCTTCAGAAGGGGCACAAGAACGAGTGCTGAAACTCGGAGAAGAGCCCGAAAGTATATTTAATACTGGTTGTCCATCCATAGATTTAGCTAAAGAAATCTTGGACTCACCGGGTCTAAATTTCGACCCTTACGAAAAATATGGAGGTGTAGGAGCAAAAGAAGCTATTTCAAACGGCTATTATGTGGTGATGCAACACCCCGTAACGTCTGAATACAGCGAAGCCCGCAATCATATTGAGCAAACATTAGAAGCGATGCGAACTGCTGATAGACCTGTATTTTGGTTTTGGCCCAATGTAGATGCAGGCTCAGATGGTACGTCTAATGGCATTCGCTCTTTCCGTGAAAGACACCCCGACAACCGTTTCCATTTCTTCAAAAATATGGAGCCCACCGATTTCTTACGTTTACTCTATAACTCAAGTGCTTTAATTGGGAATAGTAGCGTAGGTATTCGTGAATGTGCATACCTTGGTATTCCAGTGGTCAACATTGGTATTCGCCAATTCAGAAGAGATCGCGGAAATAATGTGATTGATGTAGCGTATAACAGCCAAGAAATTAAAAATGCTTTAGCCAAGTTCAATCTCAACGGTCGTCCGCAGTCATCTGATGTGTATGGAGGTGGAAATGCGGGAAAAAATATTGCGGATGTGTTGAGTAAAGTCCCCTTACGTTTTCATAAAACTATTGTATATTAAGTCCCCATTCTAGTCCACAGAATTGTTGTGAAGATTTTAGGATTAATTCCAGCCCGAGGAGGTTCTAAAGGCGTTCCCAGAAAGAACATTAAATTGCTTTGCGGCAAACCTTTAATTCAGTATACGATTGATGCAGCAATCGAATCAAAGGCGTT
>JBMYQA010000297.1:0-7262 GCA_049600855.1 Flammeovirgaceae bacterium
ATGTCTGTCGTGTGCGACCCCAGCTTCCGTCGACATGACAAAAAAGTCCTTTTTTGCAGAATAACAAGTATTTTTTACAAAGTGAGAATTGCTGACGTTCAGGTTATTCCCCTACTTAAAATTTGACAACTTCGACTTGCTGCACCGAATAACTTTTAATAAGAACCGAATCCCTTTTTGCATTCTCTTTTGTTTCATGAAATGCTGCGTTCATTCTAAATTCGGATAAGGATATAAACGAAATACATTCATGAAATACAACAATTATGGTTTATCATGTAGTCGTGGAGTTACTGAATCGTTTGGTTGCTGTACTTGCAGAAAATAAGCGTTTGAAGGAGGAAAAAAAGCAAGTACAGTTCGTGAAAGACTCGTTAGAGCATGACTTGGCTAATGACTTGCTAAATTTATCGAATATCGCACAATTCTCTATTCATCAACTCTATGAAGAAGAACAAGTTAAGCGATTTGAGATGTATCAAAATCGTTTGTTAGCGATGACTAATTTTTACCGTTTGTTACTATCAAATCAACGTGTAAAAACAGTAGATAATCAAGGGTTCATTAAGAGTTTGTGCCAATGGCTATGTGAAAAATATCAGCGCGAAGACATTTGTTTGAAGATTGATGTTGCTTTGAATTTAGGAAATGGCATTGGTGCCCGCAAATCTATTCGATTAGTTGGGGATGTTATCACTGAGTTGATGCAAAATATGTTGAAGCATGCATTTCCAGCGTGTATAAAAAGGCCAGAAGTACAACTCTCCACGAAACAAGTGGGCAATCAAGTGCAGTTGGAGTATGCGGATAATGGAATTGGTTTTGCTCAAATCATGGTTCAACAAAAAACAGGTGGCTTGGCCTTACTTCAAGGATTATCGAGAAATCGTTCGATGCAATATGGGAATTTGCCAACAGGGGGAGCTTATGTAAAACTACAAATTGATTTATTATGAAGGTTATTCTGGTAGAAGATGCGTACAACTGGCAAGAGCGACTTCAAGAAGTGTTAGAAATTGAAGGGCATGAAGTAGTCGGTCGGTATTATTCTAGTGAGGGGGTTTGGGAAGGGGTAAAAAAGTGGTTGCCAGATATTGTATTTATAGATATTGGATTAGGGGCAGAACCGTATTCTGGTATTGAATTGGCAAACCACTTAGCACCTTTAAATGTGCCATTTGTGTACTTAACAGGACAAGAAAATGAACAAATACACATTCAAGCACACCGTTTGGGCAATGCACAACCATTTCGATTTATCTATAAGTTGGACTTTTTTAGAACACCGAGCAAGATGATTCGAAATTTGGAGCGCGAACTTCAATTTCATGACCCAACCTTTGTGGTAGATGCCAATCAGGTAGAGCGATTTTCGAATGTACTTTACATTCTAGGTAAAGGGAAAGCGGGTAAAATATTTTGTAGAAATGGGCGAGTCTATGCGTATCAAGGACAGCTTTCGCAGTTTTTAAAGCGACAAGAACATATTCGAGCTCCTTTCCTGTATCAAGTGAATCGAAATTGTTTGGTAAATATTCATCACGTAAAACATTGGCAAAAAGAAGGAGTAAGGCAGTATCGAATGAAGGCATTTTAATTAGCTATCGAAATAGTCAAAAGGTGATTGCAGCATTAGAAGAACTACATGGAAAGTATTCGCTGCCTTCATGAATTAGACAAGGTATAAAGTACTCGTAAATCCATTTTAAGCATGATTTTATATAAAACATCACATCTACACGGTGTTTTATGCTGGCTATACTATTGCGTTTTTCTTAATTCTAAATTCTAAATTATGTGCACCATGAATCCTCAAATTATCTTTGGTGATCAATCTCGACAGATTCATTTAACAACCGAGTTGATGAATGAATGGGGAATACCAACCGATGCGAAGTACTTAAAGTTTCAATTTTCAAATGGTTTGGAATTTGTCAATCCATTTAAGCGATCTTTTCGGAGAGGCAAAAAGATTATTTTGCCCAAAATCTTTCGCAAGATGGCTTATTTAAGTGTTCGCGACAAAATCGAAAATATTGACGTGTGTAATGATGCGATGGACACTCAACCTGTCGATAATGTAAAAGTGAAAATTTTGGAAGGAAGTGCAAATAAGCAAGCGCTGTGGAAAGCGATTCAGCGTCAAAATGTATTTTTTAACCACCAAATTTGTTGTGTGAAAACGAAGCGGGGAGTGATTACTTGTCTACTTGATGTAGAAGCCTTTGGAAATTCCACATTACTCGCAGTAAGTTCTTTATGATTCATACTGTGATTTTGATGCGGTATACTATACGTTATCGTTATTCTGAATGAGAGAAAAGCACCAAACTATTTTACTACTTACAACCACATTAGATCATCTTATTTTAGTATAAAGCGACTACTTACAACATTAGCTTATGCCGACTCAGGAAGAAATTGAATACAAGACACAACTGATTAACTGTGTACACAAAAAACTAACTGGTTCAAGTGAAATTCCTGTGAAGATGTATCATATTAAGAAGTTGTATGATCAACTTTACAGTAAGTTTCCCCAAACTGCGCCTGGCGAAGAATCACTACGTAGAATATTTGGAGTAGGACGAAAAACTCAAAATGTAACTCCTAAGGAAGAATATTGCGATCAGTTTTTGTGGTACCTTGGAGATCAGTATTCCGACTTTGCTGCATTTGTACATGCAAAAAAATCGGAGGAATCCATTAGAGATGAAATTCCTTTTGCTCCAAGTAATCAAACCTATGGGGTCATTACGCAATTGAATGATTACATCATTAATTCGCAGCCAGATGCCTTGCCTATGCTACAGGCATTGCAACGATTTATAAAGAAATTAATCGTTGACTACACAGAACAATCTTGCTTTAATAGCATTCATTTACTAGGAGATAAACAAAATACCGTTGGAGGATTATCTATGGCTGAAGATTACATTGATGTATCTTATGTCAAAGTATCTGAAATGCCTTGCTCAGAGTTAGCAAGAGAACGATTGAATACAGTTTGTGTGGCTAAACAACGCTTATTTGCAGCTTTTGGTCATGAAAGTTATTTGTCGAGTCATTTATTAGTAGAGCATAATCGGGTGATTGCGCTTGGCAATCCAGGAGTGGGTAAGACTACGTTTGCGAGAAGATTGTGTCATGAATGGGCAAAAAACTCAGCTACCTTACAAGGGGCACTGCCCTTGTACATCAACCTCAAAAAAGTGAAATGCTCAAAAAGTAGCAACTGTATTATTGATTACATCAAAAGACACTTTTTCCAACATGTTGAAGTGAACCATACCTTTCTTTTTCGCTTGTTTGCCGAAAACCCCGCTCATTTCATTTTCATTCTTGATGGTTTTGATGAAGCAGAATCAGCTGTGCGTTGTTGTGTATTAGAGGCCATTAATGAATTGTCGTATAAATCTAGATTTATGCTATTTACACGACCTTATGCGCTATTAAATACTACCGTAGAAGCAGATGTGACCATTGAAGTAGTCGGATTTAACGAAGCAAATAAAGAACGTTACATTCAAGCCATCACTGCCAAACAAGTTGATAAAACGGGAGATGAACTACAGCGGTTAATAGAAACAAACCCCATTTTAGCGAATCTCGCAAATACCCCACTCATGATGGCTTACATTTCCATTGTTTATTTAGAAGTGGAAAATTTAGAAAGCATTTTAAATTCGATTGATAGTGTATATAAACTGCAACGAACCATTTTGAAATGGGTAAGGGATTATTATTTAAGTAAACACGTGGAAGGCTATACCTCACGGCAATTTGCCGAAACCTTGATTCGTGGTGCTCAATTGGCTTATGAAATGGAAATGGCTCATCAATATGTATATACCGATGAAGGATTTCTGGAATCGAGACGTGAATTGTGTGAATCCTTAAGTAAAATGGGAATAGGACGATTAGAATATAGCCAAATTGGAGAATGGCGATTTTCGTTCAATACACAAGCGATTCAGGCTTATTTAGCTGCTGAACAAATAGGAAGGACGATTTCGCCAACCAGATTTATGGAGCTGTTGAATAATCGAAGTTATTGGCATTTGTGCCGCATGATTGTGGGGCGCTTATGCGTGGATAAAGAAGAATTAGCCATTCGCAAAATTTGGAAAGCATTACAAAATCAAACGAAAAAACGCGCGAGTGTGTACACGGAGTATTGTAAATTATTGTTTTTATCGGAGCTGGAACGCCCTGTGCTGAATTTTATAGCCCGTGAATCAAATCTGATTCAAGGGTATCAATATTACCAACAATACGCAGGACTCAATGCAAGTTGGAAAGGGGTGTTGTTAGAAGTAGCTAGTAAGATTATGCCCAAGCTACAGTCCAACTTACAACAGCAATGGATGCATGCCATGGGAGGGGTCGGAGGATAAAACGGGATTTCGCTGGGTATTCTTGAAGTTTTTTGAAAAGCTCTATCGCCTAATGATCGATGTGGAATGGGGGACTTTAGTGCGCAGTCAAAATTAAATCAAGTTTATTGGTGTCTAAGCACTTACTACGAGAAATAAAACAGAGCATAAACGGGAGTGAAAAAATAATTGGCTGTAGTAATGGTGTAGAATTGTAAACCGTGTATACTTGTCATATATTTTACTTGATTCTTACAACTAAGTGCTCAGCAATACATACTTTAAACCAATTTTTTCGTTTTTTTGCCTTTTTGGAACAAAAAACACTTCCAAAATTTAGTGTAAACTATTTGTTGATGAGTGCTTAGCTGGAATTATCACAACCAAATTCACGTTACTATCAACAACTAGTGAGATAACTTTATGCGGAAAACAAGTTTTAATTATACCATTCTTCTAATTCTGGGCATTTCTTTGCTGTGGGGATGTCAATCTCATCAGAAGTTGGAGCCAGTTCAAGGTGTATTGGATGTGAGTAATCCAACTGTTTTTGAGGAAGGACGCTATACGCTTGATGGGGAATGGGAGTTTTATTGGAACGAGTTACTCACGCCTGAAACCATTACACAAGCACAAAATAAAGCTTACCTTACTGTTTATGGATCGTGGACGGCTTTTCAGCAAGCCAATGGTGAAAATTACCCTGCTTATGGTTACGCAACTTATCGTCTGAAGGTGCTGGTTCCAAGAGATGCGCACAACTTAGGTTTATATGTTCCCAAAATATGGAGCGCTTCAAAAGTGTGGGTAAATGGTGAGGTATTGTCGGAAATGGGGAAAGTCGCTGAAAATTATGAGGATTTTGAAAATAAGATTGTAGAAAAATTAGTTCCCTTTGAAGTCGCAGATGGAATGGTAGATATCATCGTTCAAGTGGCGAATCATGAACACTTTTTGGCGGGGGTAGTCAAAAGCTTTGAGCTAGGGGACTATCAAGCCATTTTCCAAAAAGAAGCCATCACGAGTAGCGGACAGTTAATGTGGTTAGGGTGTTTGCTGATTATGGGAATGTATCATTTTATTTTATTTCTATTTCGGAAAGAACGGCTGTCTACTTTATTTTTTGGAGCAATTTGCATTTGCATCTCACTCCGATTGATTGTGTTTGGCGATCATGAGTTGTATATCTACCTCAAGCACCATTGGGGCGTGTTAAATTATTATTTCCAAAGTAGGATCTACTACATTACAACCATGGCATTAGGGCCTTTAGGCTTGGCATACATTTATTCCCTATATCCAGCCGAGGGCAAATTTGAAAAGACATTTTTAAAGCGAATAAATAGTCAGGTAATTATCAAGTATAGCACTATTTTTTCTGTGTTATTAAGCATCGTAGCCCTTTGCACACCTTCCCGAATGTTAGCCATGTTTATTCCGATCGGTATGCCCATTGCTTTGGGGTTTCCTTTACTCTTTTTTGTAGTGATCTTGATCCGAGCCATGTTACGCAAAAGACCAGAAATTGTGTATCAGATGGCAGGCATTGGGGCAATGGTGATTGCAGGGATTAATGATGGTTTGCATACGATAGGCGTGTTTATTTTTTCTGAAGGGGAGTTGCTGCCACTAGGCTTTGCCATCTTCTTGTGTTTACAATTTGTCGTATTGTCAAAACGCTTTTCCAATGCATTTAAGGCGGTAGAAGACTTATCGGCAAATTTGGAGCGAAAAGTAGAAGAGCGTACCGCAGAAGTGACGCACCAAAAAGAAGAACTGCAAGTACAGCGCGATGCCATCTTCGACCAGAAAAAGAAGTTGGAGGGCTTACTGTCAAATATTAACGATAGCATTCGGTATGGGAGTCGAATCCAACGTGCCATTTTAGGGTCGGCTGAGCAAATTGAACTCGATATTAAACAACAAAACCCACAGCAAGAAGCGTTTATATTTTTTAAGCCTAGAGAAATTGTATCAGGAGATTTTTATTGGTACGATGTCATCAAAGGGGTAAGGGGAGAGGAATATCAAATTTTGATTATTGCCGATTGTACGGGACATGGTGTGCCAGGAGCCTTTATGACGGTGATGGGCACTGATTTCATCACTGGTATCATTAATGAAAGTAAAATTCTTCAGCCCTGTAAAATTCTTGAAGATTTAGATCGAAAGGTAAGAGCGGTGTTGCATAAACAAAAAGATTCATCCACAAATGATGGGATGGATATGAGTATCATTGTGTTTGATAAAAGTAACTACACCTTGGCTTATGCTGGCGCTAAAAATCCCTTGTATTGGGCGCGTAGAAGTGACAAAAATCAAACGGAAATGCTGGTGATCAAAGGCGATAAGTATCCTATTGGAGGGCATGCCGATGCAGAGAAAAACTTTAAAACCCATAAGATTGATGTGATACCTGGCGATATTTTTTACCTATTTACCGATGGTTATCAAGATCAATTTGGCGGACCTGAAAATCGGAAATACCTCCGAAAAAGGTTTAGGGAGTTGCTGTGGCGCTTAAAAGATTTGCCTGCCCATGAGCAACGCGATAGCCTAGAAAAAGAGTTTGAAGCATGGAAAGGAACTCAACAGCAAACCGATGATGTGCTTGTGGCAGGTTTTGCATTTCAGAAGTAAATTTTCATTTTCCTGAGTATACGATTGACAAACGCGATAGCTACTCAGGAAAATGAATGTACACGTTACGCCATCCCCATTCCCCCTTCCAATTCTTGTTGTAGAACAATTAACTTCTGATCAATTTGTTCGCCCCTTTTGAAATACCTTGACATAAATTCGAAGGCATTTTGGAAAAAGAATTTATCTAAAATTTGATTGAATGTTAATCCCATCTTGAGTTGGGCAAAGCGCTCATCTTTTTTG
>JBMYQA010000298.1:0-7257 GCA_049600855.1 Flammeovirgaceae bacterium
TCAAATTACCCATAACTTCGAGTACTTTCGGAAGTACGAGAACCCCATGAATGTATCGACCCCAACAAGAAATATCCCTTTAATATACAATTTGTTTGGCAGTGTGGAAGATGATGAATCCATGATTTTCTCGCACGATGATATGTTTGAATTTTTGTTTGCTGTTTTAGGAAACTATCAGTTGCCTAAAGAAATCAAAAACCAACTCAAATCTGCCAAAAACTTTATTTTACTGGGCTTTACGTTCGAGAAATGGTACATGAAATTGATCTTAAGGTTATTTAACCTACACACTGGTCGGTTTTTGCGTTATGCCTCGAAAAGCAAGGAAATCATTACCCCTGAAACGAGGGAGTTGTATGAAAATCATTTCAGAATTAATTTCATCGATAAGGAATTGACCGATTTTATTGATAAAATTTACACCTTATGCGATGTGGAGAATTTATTGCGTGAATTAGGAACAGGAGAAGAACTTGATTTTATTAATGCAGTACGAAATCATATTGAAAATGGTGATATTGAACAAGCTGTTGATCGGCTATCATCATATTTGGAACGAGAAGGAGAAGAGGAGTTGCTAAATGATTTAGTGTTGATCTCAGGAAGTTATAAGCGATTAAAGCGTAGAATGAATAAAGGTACCATTTCCGAAGAGAGTTCAGAATTGAAAATGAACCAAATTTACAGTTCATTATTGGATTTAACGGAGGAAATTAGGGAGTTACAAGCAGAAGATTTTTAGTCGATGTGATTAAAAATTAAGGAAATCTATTAACTAATGATTATGGTGTTCAAGTCTCACTAGCACATGGGCAGAAAATACAGATATCCTGGTTCGAAACCTTTTGAAGAAGCCGAAAAAGACCTCTTTTTTGGACGAGAAGACGATATTGATCGCCTGACTGAAAGTATTAAAGTAGAGCCTTTATTAGTGCTTTACGGAAAGTCTGGTTTAGGAAAATCATCTTTACTCAATGCGGGCGTAGTACCTAAATTGCAAGCAACAGGAGAGTATGATGTGTGTATGGTACGTTTAGGCAGTTACCAAAAGGATGCTGAAGAACAATACACGCCTCCAATCAATAAACTGTTGCGGGCGGTACGCATGAATCGACGAAAAGAAAGCTTTTTGCGTAAGATTCATCGCGATAGCCATTCGCTGTGGCAGAGCTATAAAGGGATTCAGATTGCAGAGGAAAGTGAAAAAGAATTTGTTCTGATCATCGATCAATTCGAAGAATTATTCACCTATCCCGATCGAGATGTTCGCATTTTTAAGCAGCAATTAGCCGAAGCATTGAGTGGAGCAGTGCCACAACGCTTTCGCAATGCGCTTAAAAATAAAATGGCAGAAAATCCCGAGATTTTGAGTAGGCATGAAATGAACTTGCTCTATAAATCCATGCCATTGCACATTGTATTTGCCATTCGATCGGATAAGCTGAGCTTACTAAATCGACTGAACAATCACATCCCTACAATTTTACAGTGCGTTTATGAGTTGAAGCCTCTCACGCGCGAACAGGCGGAAGATGCCATCCTTAATCCTGCAGATTTACCCGATGAATCCAACATGTATGCCTCGCCTGCATTCGATTATGAGGATGAGTCGTTGGATAAAATATTAGATTTTTTAACCCGAAGAAATGACAAAGAAATTGAATCGTTTCAGTTGCAAATTCTTTGTCAATATGTAGAAGAAAACATTGTCATCTCTAATAAGGATCTGAGTATTTCACCAGATGATTTAGGCGATTTAGAAGATATTTACCTCAATTATTACGATCATCAAATCAATAAGTTAGAGTTGAAAGAAAATCGCGATAAGGCGAGACGATTGATTGAGGAAGGGTTGATCTTTGATGAGGAGAAACGACGGGTGAGTATGTATGAAGGGCAAATTTTGCGAAAGTATGAAATTAGTAAAGAGCTGTTAGCCGACTTGGTAGATACACACTTATTGCGGCCACAACCAAATCCTTCAGGAGGCTTCTCCTATGAGATCAGCCACGATACCTTGGTGGGACCTATCTTAAAATCAAAAACCAAACGGTTAGAGCAAGAGTATGAGAAAAAGCGGGAAGAGGAAATCGAAAAAAAGAGTAAAAAACAGCTCATAAAAGTAGTGGTAATACTGCTGATTATTGGCGCTTTTGTTTCTGGCGGAATAGGGGTTGGTTGGTTTCTCTCGTTGGTAGAAAGTGAAAAAGAGTTACAAGCACAAAAAAAAGAATTACAAAATACCAACATAAAGTTACAGCAAGCCTTAGACATTAATGAGCAATACAGTAAAACAACGATTGGAGCACTGTTAGAAGAGAAGAAAGATTTGTTGCAACTGTACAATACCTTATTAAAGGAAAATCAGAAATTGGTGGATTCAGTAGCTACCGCAATGAACAGTGCTGGAACGAACGACGCAGATTTGGAACAGGAAATTCTGCGTTTAGAAGCACGCAATAAGCGTTTATTGTCAGAAATTAAACGATTGGCAAATCAAATTAAGAGAGAACGTGCTATAGCAGCAAGTGACTTGAAGGACTTGATTAAAGAGCTCGAACAAGCGGCTTGGAATATTGTAGTGAAGCAATCGGAGTTTAATAAGTTAAAAACAGGCGTGATTAAAAGCTTTAAGGATAAGCACAAAGAGTTAGAAAATAAGGCACGACAACCGGTAAAAGTAAATGAGCGTTGATGTGTATTTGAAGATATGATAGCAGAGGTAAAGTCGTACGATGCCCGTTACTTCAAGCAATGGAATCAATTGATTGCCCAATCGAACCATGCAACATTTATGCTTGATCGCAACTTCATGGAATACCATCAGGAGCGATTTCAAGATGCATCCATAGTTCTAGTGGATGCAGATGAAAAATTAATTGCTTGTCTACCTGCTAATCGAGTTGCGGATAAAATTTATTCCCATCAAGGACTTTCCTATGGAGGTTTCGTGTTTTCTCCAAAATTGACCATTGAGAAGAAAATGACTGCTTATCGTAAAGGATTTGAATTTTACAAAAAGCAAGGCATGCACTCATTGGTATATAAAGCTTTGCCTCCTTATTATCATAAAGAAGAACATCAAGCTATTGACTTAATAGCGCGCCTTGGAGGAAGTTTAGTAAATCGAGAAACCAGCTCTGTTGTAGATTTACAACAAGAAAAAACCTATCAAAAAAGGCGTAAACGCATGATTGCCCGTGCTTTAAAACAAGGACTAAAGGTGGAAACTACAGATCAGCTCACTCGCTTTTGGGCTGTATTGGAAGCAAACTTGTTAAAAAGATATCAAAAAGCGCCTGTGCATACTCTTGAAGAAATTTCCCTCCTTGCCAATCGCTTTCCTAAACACATTAAACTCATTCAGGCCACTTACGAAGAACAGGTAGTTGGTGGCATGTTGTTGTTCGACTCCAACCCTTGTGTGCATGCACAATACATCGCATCTAATGAAATAGGGAGGCAATACGGAGCACTCGATTTGATTGTAGATGCAATTATAGATCAGTATAAACTCACTCACCGTTACTTTAGTTTAGGAATTAGCGATGACCGCCAAAGCCAAACCATTAATAAAGGATTAAAAGAATGGAAAGATGGTTTTGGGGCAAGAGACTTTTATCACAGCTATTATCAGTATCAATTTTAGGCGACTTCTAGCTTCATGGGTATGGAGCGTATGCCATTTTTAATCATGAATGCTTGGGTTTTTTGAAATCCCCATTTTTTATAAAGTGACTGGGCAAAAGATGAGGAATAGACAGTAAACTCACCAGGATTTCCCCGTTCTTTCGCATATTTGTAGGCATTTTGCCACAGCAAGGTCGCAATGCCCTTTCCTTGATAGTTTGGGTCTACAAATAAATGAAAAATGTGATTATTCTCCTTAATCGCAATAATGCCAGTTACTGTCCCCTCGTGTTCAGCCACCCAATATAAAAAAGCCCCTTTCAGGTACTCGCTAATCGAGCTTTGAGAGGTAGAATTGAAAAACTTGACTTTGCCCACTTCTGTTAAAAAATCATCTTTTACACATTGTTTGGCAACAGTCTGGATCAGTCGGCTTATTTCAGGTGCATCTGCTGGTGTAGCATGCCGAATCGTGACTTCCATGATGTGAGTTATTTTTAGTTTTACAAGTTTAGTAGTGACTTGACTAGCAAATAGCCAAGCCTGCAAGTATCAACCCATATGGGCTGCGATAATCAGGTTGAGGTTTTTATGTTTCATTTTGAATTTCTTAGCAATTGCTTCATTGGTAATTCCGCCTCGATAAGCGTACACGCCTTTAGCAAACCAAGCCTTTTCAAAAATGGTATTATCTACGCCGCCTAAATCACTAACTTGCAACAATAGTGGTGTGAAAATATTACTAATTGCCGTAGTCGCTGTACGGGCAACTCTCGATGCTACATTAGGAACACAATAATGAATTACGTCAAACTTTCTAAATGTTGGCTTGGAGAGTGTCGTCACTCTTGAAGTTTCAAAGCAGCCACCGTGGTCGATAGCCACATCTATAATGACGGAGTCGGGTTTCATTTGGGCTACTAAATCCTCAGTAACCACCATGGGAGTACGCCCATTTTCTGCTCTTAAAGCACCAACAGCAACATCGGCTCGTACTAAGGCATCTTGAAGCATGACACTGTCAATGGCAGAGGTATAAATATGATATTGCCCTAATCGTTCTTTAATGCGGTGAAGTTTATGGATTTGATTATCAAATATTTTTACTTCTGCACCTAAGCCAAGTGCTGCACGAGCGGCAAACTCAGCCACAGTACCCGCACCAATGATGACCACTTTGGTGGGAGGAACCCCTGTTACGCCTCCCAGAATAATCCCTTTGCCATCATTGATGCTGCTGAGGTATTCTGCCGCAATTAACATGACGGTACTCCCCGCGATTTCACTCATTGCGCGGACTAGTGGAAGTCCGTTATCTGAATCTTGGAGTAATTCGTAACCTAAAGCCGTAATCCGGTTTTTATTAATTGCATGTAAATATTCTTCGGTGAGCGTAGTCATTTGCAAAGCAGAAACCAGCGTATTGCAGGGTTTCATAAACTCAATTTCCTCCAATGTGGGTGGAGCAATCTTTAATACAATATCAGATTCAAAAACTTCTTTATGCGAATAGGATATTCGAGCACCTTGATCACTGTATTGTCGATCAGAATGCTTGCAATGCTCTCCAGCATTGGTTTCAATAATGACATCAAACCCATTATTTACTAAGATGCTGACTGCCTCAGGACGTAACGCAAGTCTTTTTTCCTGACGATCATTCTCACAAGGAATCCCCAAGCTAATTGGCTTGTTTGATTTTGTCTTCACCATCATCAATTTTTCCTGAGGATGTATTTGATGATGTGTAGCAACAATTTCACTAAATCCTAATTTTTCTTTATCACCCATGTTTCGCTGATCTTTTTATCAGAATTAGGGGGAACCCACCCTTCGTTTGCTAAAAATATAAAGTATTGAAAATAAGTCGTTTAGCATGAAAGTGAAGTTGCTAAACCTTTTTCCATTTATAAAATTACCAATAAGCTATTTACTAAACAAATAAACTAGCGTACCAATAATGGCAATACCTGCAATAACAGCCAACACAATCTTAGCTGTGCTATATGGACGTTCGCCTTTTACCTCACCCGTACGTGCATTTACCATAAACTGATACACTTTATCTTTATAGCGAAAAGCACTGATCCAAACGGGTAATAGAATGTGCTTGAAGGTAGGATTGAAGTATCGAATGTTTTTTTGATGAATGCGCTGATGATCGCCTCCAATGTCATCTTCAATGGCAGATTCAATTTTGCGATCCATGTATTTTTTGGCTTCTTCAAAGCCTGCTTTCAAATCAATTTGATAGGTTTCGGTGGTAAAACCACTCAAGTAACGATCGTCATAAGCCATGAGTTGATCTAAATCCCAAGGCTCAAGAGCATTGAGTTTCTTTTTATTTAGTGACTTTGTGGCAGCAATCAGAATGTCATCAAATGATTTACGTATTCTACCACTCACGCTCGACCAGCGTGTTTTGGTTTCCGTTTCGGTTTCTCCATTCGCGTTTGTGGTAGTTTCTGTATAATCATCGCCACGTTCCCCATCGTAAGAAGTGTCTGTATCGCAATCATAAGTCCAGAAGGGAATGTATACCCCATCGACCTTATCTGCTGAAGCATAAGTTTTAAGATTTCCTGGAGCCCACCAAAGTTTAGAAATCCATGTATTAAAGTTTTCAATTGCTTTACGCTCTTCGATTTTAAAGGGCAAAACATATTGAGGTTTGTGTATGGTAGTCGTTTGTGCTTGTGACAGCACCAAGGGCGTATCGCAAAATGCGCAAGTGCTGGAACTGACATTTGGCTCAAACGTACCCATTGCCCCACAATTGGTACATTTTACCGTTTGTACCTTTAACTTAGGCTCTGATTCAAAGTTGCGAAGGGCAGTTTCTAAGTCTAATTCTTCAATCGCTGCGGGAGTATCGGATGCTGGCTTAGCAATTTCATTTTCAGTACCACAATAGTCACAAACCAAATGATGTGTTCCTGGCTTGAATTTTAGATTTGCCCCACATTCTTTGCAGGCAATTTCGTTGTAAGCAGGTGTCTCCATAGACTGATTTAGGTAATAGATATGTTTAGTTTATGTAAGATTATCACCATTAAGATACCAAATTTAATGAAAAATTGCTGCTGCTGGCGATAAATAAAAAGTCATGCATTTGGGTAAGGCATGACTTTGTTGCAACATTTTAAGTAAGAATAGGATGTTGGCGTGTTTTTAAAATTTTATGACTCATTTCAAAACAGTCTCTTAGATCGTGGCAATGCATTTTAATTCAATGGCAATAGGAGTAGGTAACGCATTGATTTCCACCGTAGTTCTACAGGGTTGATTTTCCTTGAAGTACTCCGCATAAACTTTATTATACGTTTTGAAATCATCCTTCATGTTGGTCAAAAAGACCGTTACATCTACCAGTTGATCCCAGCTGCTTCCCGAGTCTTCTAAAATGAGACGCACATTTTCGAATACACTATGGCATTGTGCTTCAATATCATAAGCTGTAATATTTCCTTCATCATCTAGCGTTACCCCAGGAATTTCTTTGCTCCCTCGTTTTCTTGGACCAACGCCCGAAAGAAATAATAAGTTGCCCACTTTTCGTGCGTGAGGATACAAACCAACAGGTTCGGGTGCTTTAGCAGAATTACGGATATCTTTAGGTTCCAT
>JBMYQA010000299.1:0-7241 GCA_049600855.1 Flammeovirgaceae bacterium
ATCAGGGATTATGGCCAATACCCGTTGATACAACTCAATGGCTTGTGAAATGGCGTTTTCCTTTAACAAAGCACGGGTGTAGAGCACGAGTAGTCCAATGTCAGTCGTATCTGAATGGATGAGTTCTTCTAAAATGACATTACAGGTAGAATATTCTCCTTTTTGATAGAACACCGTAGCTAAACCAAATTTCGCTTTTTCGTTGTTGTGTTCAATCGTTAGAATGTGCTGAAACTCTTTTTCAGCTTCTTCAATTCGATTTAATCCCAGTAAGGTTTGGGCTAAATGAAGCCGAAGGGGAATGTTGTCAGGAGAAAATTTTAATGCTTCTTTTAAACTGTCTATGGTGTTGTTGTCCATTGTTTTATGATGACTGAATGATAGTCGAATTTATATTTTTGTCAATTAGTTCAAGCTTCCACGTTTTTTAATTGCTCACTCGGATTGTCCTCTTCTTTAGGTTTTTCTTCATCTCGAATTTCAAATACTGTATAAATGATGGCTTTGTGCAAATCTCCATCTCGTTTTCTCAATACAATGTCTTTATTCATCGTTACATTGCCTTGGCGCTTCATTTTGATGTTGACTTTTACATTGTCATCAGCATCTTCCAACGTAACCGTTAAGGTAGGGTAATGTTTATCATCTTCCGTTTCTTGCCAATCTAACGAAAGATTGGTTAATGCCTTTTCAATAGAGGCTAGTGTATCGAGTTCAGCGCGTTCTACCTTTAAGTGAAACTTCATTTTTTGCTCAGAGAAAGGCACGAGTTGCGGATAAATTTTCATAAACTCGATCATTTCTTCATCGCGTTTATTCTCATTATCTTCCTCGTCATACAATTCAGCCAAAGCTTCATGGGTACGCGCTAGGAGTAATTTTTCATTTACAGCATCTAATGAAGTATCTGCCAATACCTTTTCAAAATAACGTTTAGCCTCAGCGGTTTCCCCTTCTTCCAAATGAAATTTCCCAATGTAGTAATTGAAGTATTTTTTCACTTTTGGCCGTTGATCTTCCTCAATTTTATTTTTGAATTTCTCAATGAAAAATTGGGCATTAAAATCCTTGATCATGGGCCAAAGTTCATCGTAGAAAATCAGGTTTTCCGAAGCGAAAATATTGTAAGTTACCATGTCGCGTTCAGGGTCAGCCGCTAGTTGACTGGTAATGAGTAAGTGCGTTGATTTGCGTTCTAAATAGAGGTTAACCAGTTTAAACACCTTTTTCAAACTCAGCCAAAAGAAAGAATCCTCAAAAATGATCTGCTTGATTTGTTGGCTAAGGTTCAAGTATTTAAGTACCAAATTGGTGCGCGAATACATCACCTCTCCGTGAGTGGTACCAATGTGTAAATCTTCGAATTTTCCAGCGCGTTCTTGGTGTTTCATACTCTTTTCTACCTGACCGCTGTAATAGTAAGATCGGGCCAAACTAAAGTTGTACCAGCCATAGCCAGGCGTAGGGCCTACTTCGGCAATGGTGCGCTTAATCAAATCGATTCCTTTTTTGGGTTCACCTCGGAAATTGTAAATGCTCGCCAGCATGTAATCGTATTCCCGAAAGCGCTTGTCCCCAAAATCACCTTGATTTTGGCGGTACTCATAATTAAAGATGGCTTTGTCAAAATCGCCTTTCACAAATTGGAGGTTGCCGTAATTGTTATACGACAACCGTCCGATATCTTTCATCTTTTTAGAATAATACTCCGCAGAATCAATATTGATCAAATACGAATGCATCATCTGGCGATAATGATAGATTTCGTTTTGGAAAGATTTGAAAATTTCGGCATGTCCTGGAAACCAATTTCGAATATGGGGGAAGTTCCGATTGTTGACGCGTTGAATGGAATCTAAGAAAAGCAAGGCTTGGTCGACATTTTCTTGGATGCTTGGCTTTAAGAAATGATGTTTTTCGTAATGCATGCGATTACGGTGATAAATCCAAGCAAGGGTAGAGTAGGGGGAACCGCGGAACTCTAAAATCAACAACTTTTTGTTCAGCTGATGAAGCATCTCTACAGCCTCTTTGGGCATTTCAATATTTTGATAGCTCGTTTGAAGAAAGTCTACAATATTACAATAATCGCGTTGGCGTTTAAAGGCGGCATAATAGTTTTGGAATGAAGTGTAGCGTACAATTTGCCAGCCATAATCCTTTTCAATGAGCTCTAAAGCCTTTTTTAGCGGTTTAATCGCACCTCGATACCCGCGTTTATCCGCTGCTCGATTAAAGCGGTAGGCTCCTTCAAAATAATAACCCATGTAATAGGTGCTATCCAGCTGAATGAATTTGCGACTCAGTTCCAAAGCCTCAGGGTTATTGAAACTCTTTCGGTATTCATCAACCAGCTTATCAATGCCATCACGCTGAGCAACAAGAGTGCTCCAAGAAAAGAGAAGTATGAAAAAAGTAGCTAATATTTGTGTTATTCCTGCCTTCATCCAGAAGTATTTTTATGGAACTTGTCTAACATTAATTTATTTCGGTTGCAAAAGGCTAAGAAACCCTCACTTTGCGTTGCTTTTTCTTGAAAGAGCGTTGCTATTCCTACGAAAAAGCGCCTTAACTGAGTGCTTCTTAACTCTTTTTCACTCGAAAAAACTAATGTTAGATAAGTTCATGATTTTACTTTGCAATATCCCCAAAGTAACGAAAGAAATTTGAATAACTTCAATTCCCATGTAGTTGATCAGTACAGGAAACGAACATTACGCACAAAATACAACCAAAATCAGTCACTAATCAAGCAAAGTTTTGATGAAAGGAAAGGGAGATAAGTACTTTTTTGGATTTTTTAACGTGATTTTTAGATAGAAATTCCACTCTTCCAAATCTACGGAATCCAAGAATCAAAAAGCCCTTTTATTACTAGGCAAAAAAAGCTATGTTTGGAATTCGTAAATTTCAAGAACCCATTTTACATTGAGCCATCTCTTATGAGTGCAACCAAAAGAAGAACCCATTTTTTAACGACGCTGCAATACTATTGGCTGTTTATTCCGATCAAATGGAATGTCATCGTATTGACCATTGCCGCTTTTTTAGGTTACTCATTCATTACCATCAATTATACCAAGCCCGATACCATTTTTGCCTTATACCTTGAGTTGTTCACTTGGATCTTGGTTGTTTTTTGTGGATTAATCATCTCCATCGGCATCGTATCGGCACTGTTCTGTTGGGGCTATTATTTGATTAATCGGAAACAAGATAAAAATAAGCTACTTCAAATTCGAATTGAGGAAAATGTCATCACAAAACCTGGTTATGTAGCAGTATCTTTTGACTTGCCCAATATTTTAATTCCCTTTTTAGGTTTTGCACGCGCACGCATTGTCTTTAAAGACAAGCAGCAAAGTGAAGAAATCGTCCTTCGCCCGTTGAGCTGGATTCATTGGTTTGGATTTAAAAAAGCGGAAAAACGCATTTTCTTACCACACCGTCAAACCTATGACATTGATTCCATCTTGCTCAGTTTTCAAGATATTTTTCGCTTATTTTCATGGCCGATTTTAGTGAAGAAAAAAGATACCTTTCACGTTTCGCCAACGGCTAATTTGAGTGATGAATTAGAAGTGCCACCAAGCAAGTCGGTAGAAATGACGCAACGGATTAAAACGCTGCGCAAGGTGGATGGTGACTTCTTAAATTATAAGAACTTTGAACCTGGAGATGATATTCGCCGAATTGTCTGGAAAATTTATGCAAAGACACATGAATTAGTCGTCAGAGTTCCCGAAGTCATTAACCCCTACGCTTCGCACATTCACTTGTTTAGTAGCTTTTACAAAGGCTTTGAAACGCCATCGGACTACCACAGTCGAATGCTATTGGATAGTTACAAAGATGGGGTTTATCAGGTGTATCAAACACTTAAGGAAGGGGACATGGATGTTTCCTACCACAGTGATCAACCCTTGGCTGAGACGGTTCATGTCGATGAGGTCGATCCTACGTTATACAGCATTGTCAATTCGCAATGGCAAACCGATCAATCACCCGTAAGCATGCCCATTAAGAACAAACAAATGATTTTGTGTGTTTCTTCTTTAGTGGATGCAGAAGATGTGCAGGCACTGATTGAGCGGCATTCCATCCAATTCATATACATCAAATGTTCCGAAATCTTAGACAGCCAATCGGTGATTCGATTTCAGGAATTGTTTCTCAAATCATCCATATCGTGGAAAGATCGGTTGCGAATTATGGCTTGGAAGTTTTCGGCGAAAAGGCGGGCAATTCGGAAAAATGAAAAGGCTTTGGAGCAGTTATTAAACGAACAAATACCCTCAGAAATTGATTAAGCAAGATAAAAATATCACCCCTTGGTTGGCTTTACTCTTTTTGGTATTGCCAACAGTTTTGGTAACCTATCCCTTCTTGGATATGATTACCGATTATTTTGACTTGTTGCAAATTCCAAATACAATGCTTCTCGTATTATTTGCAGCAGGTGCAGGCGCTTCCTTTATCCTTCACGGTTTACGCATTCGCTTCATCATTTTGTCGGTACTAGCCATTGGAGCCGTTTACATTGGCCGAACAGCTTTGCATGAAGCCTACATTGCGGAGTTTGATTCGTTTTATTGGGAAAGTCGTTATGAGATTTACAGTGCCGTGTTTTTAACGGCTTGGTTTACAGGTTACGGTTTACTCAAACACCGTTATTTTCCTTTGGCGTATGGCGCATTCATTACGGTAGCCTCACTCATCTTAAAATCGAATGATCCACAAGGTAGCTTTTCCAGCATCATTTGGAGCTTCTTTTTTGTGATTTTATACGTCCTCTACATTAGCTTTATTAAGGAAGTGTTAGAAGCAGAAAAAGAACGAAGGTGGGCAGCAGTAGGCGTTTTATTGAAGCGGTCAGCTGTTTTTGGCGCATTTGCTTTATTGTTGTATTGGTTGTCTTTGCAATTACTTACTGTAAAAACCGATGAGTTAAAAGAAGCCATTTCGCAGAAAACCTCATTACAAGAAGAAGGCTTGGGCGAAAATAACATGCTCAAAAAAGGAGAAGGCGATGAGGATTTTGATTTGAAAGATTATGCCCAGCTCGATAAAAAATTAGATCAATCGCAACAATTGATGTTTGCGGCTTACATTGACAACTTTCTCGAATTGGGCTTTGGGGAACGAATTCCCAATCCATTGTACATGACAGCCTATCATTTGAATCAATATAATGTAAATGAAGGAAAGTTTGAGATTGATACGAATAACCAATTTTTAGATTTATACCAACCCGATCCTTCATCAATTCCACTTTATTTTAAAGATGCAGATAGCAGTTATTTGGAGGAAGAAAAAGGGAAAAAGTTTGGGGAAGTGATGACTTCAGAAGTGTATTTGGCTTCATTGTCTGCTAAAAATTACTTAGCACCGAGTACCTCTTTTTCGTGCCAGCCCATCACCATTGACGAAGAGTTTCAAGGACAATTTCATTATGCCTATAAAAACCAATCCTACATCTCTTCCTTAAATAGTGCCTATTTAGTGTATAATACGGATGATCCGAGTATTCAGGCCATCCAGAAGCAACGTTATCAGGTGTTGCGAAATGTACGGAACTATAACGGCATGGATTCCGCATGGATGGAATATTATACACGTGTGCCTGAAGGCGCATTATTTGATTCGATTCAAGTATTAGCCAAAGAAATTGCACAAGGTCAAACACGTCCTATTGATAAAGTATTGGCGTTAAGGGATTTTTTCTATTCGAAGGATGAATATGGAAATCCCCGATTTGAATACAACCTCCTGCCTGGTTACGACGATGTAGATAAGAATATTCCAAACTCGGAAATGTTGGAGAACTTCCTTTTCAATACAGGAAAAGGCTATTGTACCTATTTTGCGGGTTCTTCCCTATTTATTTTGCGATCTTTGGGCATTCCTGCTCGGATGACGACAGGATTTATGACGGTGGATCGGAGCCATAACAATCCTGGATGGTATTGGTTTTATGGAAATCAAGCACATGCTTGGACGCAAATTTATTTCCCAAAGTACGGTTGGCTAGACTTTGACTTTACCATTGGCGATCAACAAGAAAATACCGAACCGCCCTCTACAGATGGAACGCCTCCAATTATGCCTCAAAAGGCTAAGTTTGCTGGTCGAGGGGTGGTCATTAGCCTAGACACCACCAACCAGGTGATGGATGTGGGCTTTAGCAGAATTATGTGGGACGATGATGAGGTGGAAGTAAAGGATCAATTGCGTATTAATACGAGCTATAAGGATGCAAAAATTATGGAAAACAAACAGCCAAGTACCATTAAAAACTTGGAATTGGGCGATTCTGTAATTGTGGTATCTTACGACCAGCAAATCTTAAAAATTCGGAAACGTTGGAAAGAAACGGCTGAAAAGCTAATGGAGCGCACACCCAATCCTTTTCCCGCTAGTGAAGTGCATTTCAAAAAATTAACAGAAGAGGAAAAGAAGCAGCATGAAAAAGAGGATGAATCAGAAGTAGAAGAAGCGGTGTCAGGCTGGGTTTATGTGGGACTATTGGCTGGGCTCTTATTGTTAGCTTTATCTTGGCCTTACCTCTACCATCGTAATTTGATTGCCAAAATCAATAAGGCCAGCACTGATCGAACAAAAGCATATGCTGCTTACCGCCATGCTTTATTTACCTTAAATCAGTTTGGGTATCCGTTAAAAAATCAAACAGCAAAAGAATTTGCCTTATATCAAGTTGATCCTAAATTTGGCACTGCGTTCGCTGGATTCATCGATAGCTATTTGAAAACTAAATACAGCTTAGAAGAGTTGGATGAGCAGGAACGAAGTAGAATAGATCAACAACACCCTGATTTTTACAAAGCCGTTTGGGTAAATCATTCACAGAAGCAACGTTTCTTGAACTTTTTAAGAGTAGACAGGGCTTTACAATTTCTATTAAACATTGAATAAGAAACTTTATGGAATTAGCAGAAAGCACGATTCAGGAAGTAAATAAAATTGATGCACTGATTTCGAACATTGAAAAAGTAATTAAAGGGCAACGGCAGCAAGTGCTTAATGTTGTCACCTGTTTAATTGCCGATGGTCATATTTTGTTGGAAGATAATCCAGGGTCAGGAAAAACGGTGATGGCTAAAACGCTCGCAGCATCAATTAGTCCCGATGCTTCTACTACTTCAAATGGTGTAGATGCTGCTTTGTTTAAACGAATCCAGTTTACGCCCGATCTACTACCCATGGACTTAATTGGTAGCCAT
>JBMYQA010000300.1:0-7219 GCA_049600855.1 Flammeovirgaceae bacterium
TAGTTACTCTTGTGTTAAAAGTTTTCAAAATCTAAGAACTTTGCACGAAAGGAAAAAATCACCTCTCTTTTTTAAGGATAAAAACCTTACACGAAATTATGAAGCAAATCATAGAAACAAGTCTACCTCCATTCATCGCTTTTCAAGAAGATCGCTTAGAAGAATGGGTGAAAAATCGTTTGAAAATCGCTCCAGATGCCACTTTTTCTTACCGCTTGTTGCGAAGATCTATTGATGCCCGATCGCGTAAAGTAAAAGTAAATGTAGCACTTGAGGCTTACATCAATACCGCACTTCCTCCTTTGTTAACGTATCATAATGATTATAAAAGTGTCTCAAATGCCAACCCTGTGGTGATTGTTGGCGCAGGGCCTGCAGGGTTATTTGCCGCACTCAAGTTAATTGAATTAGGCATGAAGCCGATTGTGTTAGAGCGGGGCAAAGATGTTCGGGCGCGTAGGCGAGACTTAGCAGCCATTAACAAAGAGCATGTGGTTAACCCTGAATCTAATTATTGTTTTGGAGAAGGAGGCGCTGGTACTTACTCTGACGGGAAGTTGTATACCCGCTCCAAAAAGAGAGGGAGTTTTCGCAGAATATTAGAAATTTTTGTAGCGCATGGAGCCAGTCCCGATATCTTAATGGATGCACACCCGCATATTGGAACGAATAAGCTGCCCCGTATTGTGGCTGAAATCCGAGAAACCATTTTGAATGCTGGCGGTGAAGTCCACTTTAATGCCAAGGTGGTTGATTTTATATTGGAAGATGGGGAAATGAGGGGCGTGATTACCGAAGGAGGCGAAAAAGTGACCGGTGAGGCCGTGTTATTAGCTACAGGGCATTCGGCAAGAGATATTTTTGAATTGCTTCATCAGCGAGAAGTTTTAATTGAAGCGAAGCCTTTTGCTTTAGGTGTTCGGATAGAACATGCCCAACAACTGATTGATCAAATTCAATATCATTGTGAAGATCGGGGAGCATTTTTGCCTGCTGCATCCTATTCCTTAGTCAGCCAAATCGACTTTAAAGGAACAAAAAAAGGCGTGTTTTCCTTTTGCATGTGTCCTGGCGGATTTATTGTGCCGTCTGCCACAGCTCCTGGAGAGATTGTCGTGAATGGCATGTCTCCCTCTCGACGAAATTCTAAATATGCTAATTCAGGAATTGTAGTGTCGATTGATGAAACGGATTGGAAACGGTTTGCCCATCTTGGTCCTTTGGCTGGTTTAGCTTATCAGCAAGCAGTGGAGCAACGCGCTTTTAAATTGGCAGGGAGAACCCAAGCCGCTCCTGCCCAACGTATGGTCGATTTTACGAACAAGCAAGTATCGAATACGTTGTTAGATACTTCTTATCAACCTGGTTTGGTATCTATGAATATGCATGAGGTGCTTCCCAAGCCCGTAGCACATCGCCTTCGTTATGCATTTAAGAGCTTTGGGCGCAAAATGAAAGGGTATTATACCAATGAATCGCAACTAATCGGCATTGAGAGTCGTACGTCTTCGCCCGTACGCATTCCAAGAGATAAACAAACTTTGGAGCATACGCAAGTGAAGCGACTTTTCCCCTGTGCTGAAGGGGCGGGCTATGCTGGTGGCATTGCATCGGCTGCCATTGATGGCGAACGCTGTGCCGATATGATTTATGCATTGTATGGGAAGAAGGCTTAAGTGTCTCAGGTCATGCTTCCTTTCAAAAGAACTTCTCTCATGAAAATAAATAAGTTATGATGAATTATAGGAACTGCTTACTAATCGTGAGTATTTTTTGGATATTTTCAGCATGCAATTCGGGTCCTAAGCAGTCAATTATAGCTGAATCAGATGGCTTCAGTGAATATGTGTATGAATTTCTTGTACCTTATATCAATACTGAGGATCGCTTATCTAAGTTAACGAATAAAAGTGCTAATCAAGAACTCACGCACTATCAACAAGAATTGACCATTGAAACAGACTTAGCCATATCGGAAAGGGACTTGCTATTGCCAATATGCCAGCAACATATTGAAGAATACATTCATCAAAATGGGGGGAAGGTCTTAGAAAAAGGAGTGCTTTCTAAACAACATTATGAAGGAAAATATATCCATTATAAAGGAGAAGAATTAATGGGGAAGTTAGAAATCTGGTTGAAAAAAGAGAACGACAATAACCTTGAACTAACAATTACGATTATTGAAAAATAACGAATGGTGCTTTTCCCCATAAATGGAGTAAGGGATTTTTGTGCGTGTACGTCAAAAATCCCTTACTTTTTATAAAAACATAAATTAAGATTTGCCATCTACTGTTTTTCCTCCTTCTTCAATTTCACTTTTAATTTCTTTGGTAGCGTCTTTGAATTCCCTGATTCCACGACCTAATCCCCTTGCCAATTCAGGTATTTTTTTAGCTCCAAAGAGCAACAAAACTACCAGAACAATCACAAAAAGCTCAGGGCCACTGGGAAGTCCAAACAACAAAATTGCTCCGAGAATATCCATAATTAATGATTTTGTATACTAAATCTAACCTTGTACAAACTCATAAAACGGTGCTCCATGAATTCATATTACAAAGATAGGCACGATTTAGCGGCAATAAAAAGGATTTTGGAAATAAGTCTATGTTAATGGATAACTGGATTGGTAGAGCCATCACTGGCAAGTGAAGGAACAACAAGTATTTGGAACAATACATTGGGTGTAGATGTTACACTAAAACATGGTGAGTTTAAGGAATAGCATGTAAATTTGCGATATAAAACGCATTTAGAAAATTGTAGTAATGGAAGAAATTGTGAACAGGGTGACTAAGAGCCCTTTAGTGACATTAGACCTCGCAGCATATTATCATTCTGGCGAACGAATCATTTATGATTTGAAAGATAACCTATTTCAAGAAATGATTTTGCGTGAAAAAGACTTTCGGGCTTTTGTCAAGGAGCATGATTGGCAGGCTTATGAAGGGAAGAATGTAGCCATTACTTGCTCGGTAGATGCTATTGTGCCTGCTTGGGCATATATGTTACTTACCTTGAAGCTCGATCAATATGCCAATTTGGTAGTATTTGGCTCTTTAGAAGATTTAGAAACAACCTTATTTAGAGATGCTCTGCAACGCATTGACTTTACGGAATTTGAAGATCGTCCAGTTGTGGTGAAAGGCTGTGGGGACATTCCCGTACCTACCTCAGCCTATGTGGAAATTAGCCGATTACTTCGTCCAGTTGCTAAGAGCATTATGTACGGAGAGCCATGCAGTACCGTTCCGCTTTATAAAAAGCCTAGAAAAAAGTAACTCCCTATGATTTGTTCTTCCATTTCCCCTTAAAAATTCATAGTTTAAACAAAACTTTGTAACTATGGATATTTCAAAGGAAGAACTCAAACAATTAATGAAGGCTGCAGTAAGTGAGGCACTGAAGGAATTCTTTGAGCAATCACAAGAAAAGCATGCTGCACCTAAACCCAAAACTCCTACCTATCAAGAGGTATTTGATGATGTAATGGCTAAAGTAGCAAGGGGAGAACTGGATGCTGAAGAAGCAGGAAAAATCATTACGCAAGCCTATGAAAATCAGCATAAAGAGGCAGTAGAGGGCCCTTCTTATAGTCAATTATCTGATAAACTCAATGAATTCAAATCCTATTTAAAAGATTGGGAAAATGACTTGGATCATTGGGCGAGCAAGAGTGAAAGCACCATTGAGATGATGGAGCGCATGAAAACCAAGGTGCAAACCAAAGAAGAAGAAGCTAAGCTTTATGCCGATATGAAAAAAATTGCAGAAATCGAAGCGCAGGCAAAAGCTGATGCAAGTTTAGAAGAAATGAAAGCCAAATTGCGGGATAAATAACTTTTGGAAAAGGATAAGTATGATTCCATAGTATACATGATTTAATAAGAAGATTTATTAGAAGACTTCGCAAACTATGCATGACATTCTATTAGAACCGTCCATCGTCAAAACAATATATGGTTCTGAACATATATCGGTTAATTCATGGCTGAATTATGCCTATGCATTATTAATGGTGGCAGGAGCAGATGGAGAGGTATCTGAAGGTGAACGAAACTGGCTAGAACGTGATTTTGCTCGAATTGTGGAAGCTCCTGATGGTTTCCGTAAAAAAATAAGAGAGTTTGATTGGCAAAATGCGAATTTGGAGGAAGTGCTTGCTAAGGTGCAAGAAGATTTCCCCATGAATTACATCAGAGCATTGGTTTATGATTCGATCAAGATGTCGATGGCTGACGATGATTTTGATGAGGATGAAAAAAATACGGCGCGCAAAATAGCAGAAATTCTAAAGGTGCCAATCTACATTGCCCGAACCATTGAAGGGTTGGTAAATACAGAAAAGTCCGTTGGTGATATTCGAAAATCTATTTTTGAAGTAGATGAGGAAGCCTTTAAGAAACATCCAAATCGCACATTTGGCAACATCTTATTTACCCATACTTTTGGTCATCACATGAACGATGACCTCCATTTACACTATGGTTATGCATTGATGTCTATTGCTGGAGCCGATGGGGAAGTTTCTAAAAAAGAAATTGAATGGTATAAAACCGAATTTGCACCTTCAGCTAAAGTACCTCGAATCATTGTTGATAAGGTGATTCATTTTAATTATAAAATTGCCGATTTAAAATACATCTTCTCAAAGATTGATTTAGACATCTCGATTAGCTTTAGCAAAACCTTGTTGTATCATGCCATCAAAATGGCACGCGCTGATTCCATTTATGCAGAAGAAGAGCGTGAGATGGTGGAAAAAGCATCAAAGCTGATGGGCATTCCATATGATATTGCCCAAACCATTCAATACTTGGTGGATACAGAAGAACGGATTGAAAAGATGAGAAAGACGCTTTTCAGTGGAGTGGACGATGAAAAACCAGAAGAAGAGGAGGAGGAAAGCTGACGTAAATAGACACGCTAGAAAATAAGAATCATATAAAAAGCCTTAGAGAAAAACTCCAAGGCTTTCATTATATCTATAAATATCAAAAGAAATCAAGCTAGCATTTTATCCTACACTACCTTCAAGGCTAAGCGCAAGTAATTTTTGTGCCTCCACAGCGAATTCCATTGGCAATTGATTCAGTACTTCTTTACAGTAACCATTCACAATTAATGCAACCGCTTTTTCTGTATCGATACCCCGTTGGTTACAGTAGAAAATTTGATCTTCACCAATTTTGGAAGTAGTAGCTTCATGTTCCACTTGAGCAGATTTGTTTTCCACTTCAATGTAAGGGAACGTGTGCGCGCCACAAGTAGCTCCCATGAGTAATGAGTCACACTGAGAGAAGTTCCGAGCGTTTTCAGCACGCTTCATGACTTTTACCAATCCGCGATAACTATTTTGGCTTCGACCTGCTGAAACACCTTTAGATACAATTCTACTTCGGGTATTTTTACCAATATGAATCATTTTAGTACCCGTATCGGCCTGTTGCATGTTATTGGTTACGGCTACCGAATAGAATTCACCAACAGAGTTATCTCCTTTCAATACACAGCTTGGGTATTTCCAAGTAATGGCCGAACCTGTCTCTACTTGAGTCCAAGAGATTTTAGAATGATCTCCGTAGCACAAGCCTCGCTTAGTAACAAAGTTGTAAATTCCTCCTTTGCCATTTTCATCGCCAGGGTACCAGTTTTGAACTGTGGAATACTTTACTTCAGCACTTTTTTCTGCGTAAATTTCAACTACTGCTGCATGTAACTGATTTTCATCACGTTGCGGAGCAGTACAGCCTTCTAAATAGCTCACGTAAGAGCCTTCATCGGCAACAATTAACGTTCTTTCAAACTGTCCTGTGTTCGCTGCGTTAATTCGGAAATAAGTTGACAATTCCATTGGGCAACGTACGCCTTTTGGGATGTAACAGAAAGATCCATCTGTAAATACAGCTGAATTTAATGCAGTAAAGTAGTTATCTGAAACAGGAACTACTGAACCAATATATTTCTTGACTAACTCAGGGTGATCTTGGATTGCTTCACTCATTGAGCAGAATATAATGCCTAATTCTGCAAGTGTTTCTTTAAAAGTCGTACCTACTGAAACACTATCCATCACAGCGTCAACGGCGATACCAGTTAAACGCTTTTGCTCACTTAATGAAATGCCAAGCTTTTCAAACGTCTCTAAAAGTTCAGGATCTACTTCATCTAAAGATTTAGGAGCTACTTTCTGCTTAGGAGCAGAATAATAGATAATATCTTGGTAATTGATAGGAGGAAATTCAACGTTGGCCCAGTTTGGTTCGGGCATATTTTTCCACAGTTCATAAGCCTTAAGCCTCCACTCCAACATCCACTCCGGTTCTTCTTTTTTTGCAGAGATGAATCGAATGATATCTTCATTTAACCCCATTGGTGCTTGATCCGCATCAATGTTAGTTACAAAGCCGTACTTATAATCCGATGAGGTTACTTCCTCTAAAATTGCTGTGTCTTTTTCTGCGCTCATCAGGTATCTTTTATTTAGTTTGATTCTAAATACACACAAATGTACAACAAAAATCGGAATCTGAATGTTTCGTATAAACTCTTTTTTTTCTAAAAAATGATAGAAGTTAGAAAATTATCAACTTTCACATGACTTTTGTCATGTTTTAGTGAGATGAAGGTGATTTTAGTGTTGTATAAGAAAACGGTGCTTTTGCATTAAAGCTCCTCATCGTGTTCGTGTGCACCGAGCTGATTGACAGGAATGGTGATGGTAACCGTAGTACCAGCTCCAACTTCGCTAGTGACTTGAATGTTTCCCTCATGTTTTTGAACGATGCCCAAGCTGCTCGCTAGTCCTAATCCTTTTCCTTTTCCCACGTCCTTTGTGGTAAAGAATGGATCAAAGATTTTTCCCATGATTTCGGGAGGCATACCACATCCTTCATCTTGGAACTTGATGATGATCTCATTGTCTGCTGATAAATCTGTGCGAATAATGAGCGTACTCTTGGGTGCTGATGCCTCTAACGCGTTATTAATCACACTCATGAATACCTGATTTAATTCACTGGGTTGGCAATACGTTCTGGGGATAGAACGCAAATACTGTTTTTCAACCAGCATTTGCTGTTTTTGAATTTTATTATTTAATAGAACTAAAGTAGAATCAAGTCCTTCATGAATATCCGCCATTTTTTGGCTTGACTCATTTAGTCGTGCAAAGTTGAGTAAGCCTTTTACAATCAGTAATACTTTGTCGGCT
>JBMYQA010000301.1:0-7216 GCA_049600855.1 Flammeovirgaceae bacterium
TGATGCTTCAATAACCGAAAAAATCTAGTGATTTTTCCTATAACAAACCATTCGTGCTAAACACTATTCATCCATTCAAAAAAACGACTAATCATAAGTCTCTAAAAAAAATCCTATGAATCTTTCTAATCTTGTATTCGATGTAATTGTAATTGGTGGCGGGCCTGCTGGGTCAAGCTTATCCACCTTTGTGGCAAAAGAAGGGTTTAATGTATTATTACTCGAAAAAGAAAAATTTCCAAGATATCATATTGGAGAGTCTTTGCTTCCTGTTACCGTACACGGCATATGTGATTTACTAGGTGTAAAAGACGAATTAGATGCCTTTAAAAAGAAAGGCGGTGGATTGTTTCTTTGGGGAAATGACCAGAAGCCCTGGACATTTGATTTTGATAGTTTACACGCCTATCAGGTAGAACGAGCAGACTTTGATCACCTCTTGTTAAAGAATGCGCAAAAGCATGGGGTAACCGTTAGAGAAGAAGCGAGTGTGTTTCAGGTAGAAAAAGGGGAAGAACTACACACGGTTTATTTTAAAGATACTAAAGGTGCTACACAACAAGTACAATGCAAGTATTTGGCCGATTGCTCGGGGGGGAATAGCCGCATTGCCAAGTTAGTGAGCGAACGAGAATATTCGAAGTTTTTTAATAATGTAGCCATTTGGAAATATTTCGATAATTGTGCCGATGTACCCAACCACGAAGGCTGGATTTTAAATGAAGCCTTTGACGAAGGGTGGTTTTGGTTTATTCCACTATCCAATGGATTGTTAAGCGTTGGATTAGTCGTTGATCATGAGTTAGTGAAAAATCAACAACCCGCCAACTTGTTCGAAGAACGTTTAGCCGCTAGTGAATTATTTAAAAAGTATTTTGGCACGGCTACACCAGCAAAACAAGCTCCTTACGACCAATTAAGAGTATGTAAAGATTATTCGTATTGCCGTCAAAACTTTTACAAAGATCGCATTCTATTGGCTGGAGATGCAGCTTGTTTTATTGATCCTGTGTTTTCCTCAGGGGTGCATTTAGCAACCCTTTCAGGGTACTTTGGTGCTTTGTCGATTAATAGTGTACTCAAACAACAGCTTAGTCCCGAAGAGGCTTTTAGTGAATACGAACAACGTTACTTTTTTGAGTTCAAAGCATTCTATGAATTTTTACTCTCTTTTTATGATTCTTCTCAAAGTAGGGATAGCTATTTTTGGCAAGCGCGAAAAGTACTGAACTCGGAGGATACGGCGAATGAAAGTGAAGCATTTTTATCGTTAATCACTGGCATTTCGAGCGGTGTAGCACTGGATACCGAGTCTGAAAATGTAAAAAACTATTTTAGTAAGTTTAAAGGCATTGGAAATATTTTTAGGCTTCGACAAGAACAACGCGATGATCTACTTGATGAGAATAGTCAGCTCATGCAATTTTATTTAGAAAGTCGAAAATATCGAAAAATGCAAGGAGATACGATTTTAAATATTGCCAAAAATCATCAACATAAAATTGAAGAAGACAGCATTGGTAAACTCATTCCTGCTAAAAATGGATTTTATTGGCAAAAAAGTGAGGAAACACTGGTGAGCATGTCTGAATAGAGGAATTTTCTGCTGATATGCTTTTTACGTTGCTTTAAATTTCTCCTAAAAAAATGGGCGTTTTCACTGTTGAAAATCCAATGTGAGCGGCAAGGAAGTTCAGAAGTGATGTTTCAAGTAATGTGCTTAAAATGCTAAATAAACCTTTTTAAAGATGATACAAACCACATTGCCTAAAGGTCTTTCCGTGGAAAAAAAACAACTCTCATTGCCTGAAGATCAGCCTTTTTACGAAAAAATTATCGCATTGCGGCAATTCGCTTGGGCATATCATCAAGAACATCTCGTACAAGACAAGCCCAAAACAGCTTGGTACGACCAGTATGATCGAAATGCTTACTTCACTGGCATCATGCAGCAGCAAGAATTAATAGGTATTGCTCGCATGACTTTACATGATACCATTATTGGCATACCTGGTGGACCCATTTATCACTCACATGGCGATGAGTTTCCAACTCCCATTGCCTATTTTTGTAAGCTTTGCATACACCCGGCGTTCAGAGGGCAAAAATTAGGGCAATTCATCTTGGAACAACAAATGGCTTGGGCAAAGCAACTAGGGGCCAACTCCATTGCACTAGATTGTACGGAAGAGCGAGTTCCCTTTCATGAAAGAATGGGCTTTAAAAAAGTGGGTGAACCTGACCCCAGCCGTACGTTTCCCACAATAAGTTGTCAACCCTTAGTGTATCGATTTGATGAATCAACTTTTTAAATGAGTTTACGTAAAAAAGTATCAATTTCTTAAGCATGACCCAAATTACATTACCAGTGGGATTGTCATTTGTTAATCGACAAGTTGCTAGGAATTCCCCATTTTTTGATAAGATTGTAGCCCTTCGGAAGTTGGCGTGTGAAAATCAGATTGATGCCGAACAGGACCCAAATGCTTGTATATTATTTGGAATGATCTCTAACCCTTGACTATGAGCTCTTTAATTCAAGAAGAAACCAAAGATTTCGTGGCTTGTTTGCAGCTTAATCGGCCCGAAAAGGCCAATGCTTATACTACAGAATTAATTCATGCACTTGAAGCTGCTTTACAGCGGCTAGAGTCAGACGACTCCATTGATGTGGTCATATTAACCGGAGCAGGAGCACGTTCATTTTGTGCTGGAGCTGACTTAACAGAATTAAGACAGAAAGACCACCGAACACCTTTAAAATTACCCAGCGCTAAACTATTTCATTACCTAGCCGATTTCCCTAAAGTAACGCTCGCTGCTATAAATGGTCATGCCATAGCAGGCGGATTAGAACTGGCCTTAGCCTGCGATCTACGGATTTGTTCGGATAATGCTACCTTTGCCCTTCCTGAAACAAATTTAGGATTGATCCCCGCAGCAGGAGGTACTCAACGACTTACTGCTGTTGTAGGTATTGCGAAAGCAAAAGAAATTATTTTAGGCGGTAAAAAGTGGACTGCACATCAGGCTTTGCAACATGGATTAGTTTCAGAAGTAACGGCTGTATCCGCATTAATGCCAAGGGTTTGGGCGTGGGCCAAAGAGATTGCAAACAGAAACTCTTTGGCCTTACAATTGGCTAAAAAGGCCATTAACTTAACCCAAGAAAGTAATGGAGGGCATAGTTTTGAAAAGGCTGCTCAGGCTTTACTTTATGAGTTGTCAAATGCCAAACATGCTCTAAGTTGAATAACCATTTTACACAAAAGACAACCAACAGCAATGGTGTTTATCACGAATGGTTTGTTATAGGGAAAAAGCTGTGACATGTTCACATAATCTTCCATTCGCGATAAACACTAATATACATTCATGAACTTTTTTTAATTGAGCGTAGTCAAATACTTCAATATTTTTAACTGTCATACGTAGTAATAATTGTAGTTCGTATTATTAGTCAATCACAATGGTAAGTACAGCTTTTAATAAGGAAATTAACCCTCGCATTGTCGCTATTGGTACTGCTAATCCGCCAAACGCCTATACGCAACAAGAAGTCATTGATTACTATCAAGAGACCAATCCTAAAATTATCAGGCTATTCAAAAACAGTCATATTAAGCAGCGTTACCTCTATTTACCGAAGAAAGAGAATGGCATTCCTCAACAAGAATCCAATCAGGAATTGATTGATAAGCACACACAGGGAGCGCTTACATTAGGTATGGAGGCGATTACAAAGTGTTTGACCACAACAGGTTTGGCCGTGACAGATATTGATTACCTGTGTTGTGTAAGTAGTACAGGGTATTTATGTCCAGGGATTAGTGCAAAACTCATTAAAGAAATGGGCTTTCGGCCTGATTGTCAGCGCGTAGATATTTTGGGTATGGGTTGTAATGCGGGTATGAATGCCCTTCAGCCTGTGACTAACTTTACTCGTGCTAATCCTGGAAAAAATGCGTTGTTAGTTTGTGTAGAAATTTGTTCTGCTGCTTATGTCAATAACGATAGTTTAGTAACTGCAGTAGTAAACTCCCTATTTGGCGATGGCGTGGCGGCCATATTGGTGAAAAATGAATTAGAACCTGGCAATTGGCAAAAAGGCCCTGTCATTCGCGACTTCGAATCGCACATCATTACTGATGCCATTCACACCATGCGTTTTGATTTAGAGAATGATAAACTCTCCTTTTTCCTTGATCGCGACATTCCCTATGTATTAGGACTCAATATTGAAAAACCGATTCAGCGTTTATTAGAACGTCATCAGCTGCATATTCGCGATATTCGCCATTGGATCATTCATCCAGGGGGAAAAAAGGTAATTAATGCTATTAAATATAATCTTGGGCTTACGGATTACGATGTTCGGCATACGCTACACGTATTAAATAATTATGGCAACCTATCTTCATGCTCTTTTTTATTTGCCTATCAACAGTTATATGAAGAACAAGTGACTGATCAGCACGATTTGGGCATTGCCATTGCCATGGGGCCAGGTGCTTCCATAGAAGCCGCTTTGTTGGAATGGGTATGATCGCATCAAACGCACTACATCATCATTTTAGCCAACTCAAACTTATAACATGAAACAATTCTCTACGATTGAATTACATATTGACGACAAAATAGCCACGTTATCTCTACAAAAAGGAGGAACACATGATGGGATTACTCCCCAGAAAGTGCTCGAAATCAATGAAGCACTAAATGTTATAGAAGATCATTCAACAATTAACGTATTAGTGATTAAGGGGGGAGAAGACAATTTCTGTAATGGGATTAATCCGACAGATTTTGGATTATTGGAAGAGCAGCCACACATTCATGCCTTCCAGAAATGGGAGAAGCTATGTCGAAGGTTGGAACGGCTAAACAAACATACCATCACGGTGATTACAGGGAAATGCCAAGGAGCAGGACTACAACTCGCAATGACTTGCGACATTTGCTTAGTAGCAGAAAATGCAATTTTCCACATCAAAGAACTCGAACAAGGCTTTTTACCAGGCATCATTTTATTAAACTTAGCGAAGTATGTGGGGTTAGGGAGAGCAAAGAAGTTAATTTTTGAGGCTCACCCTTTTACAGCACAGGAAGCCATGTCTTGGGGCTTGGTGTCGCACGTATACGCCCACGATACGTTTGATCAAGAAGTAATAAACTATCTTGAAAGCGCAGTTAAATTGAGTCCAGATTTGGCACAACTTACTCGAAGGTTGCTCATTGAAGCTTATGCGACTTCTTATGAGGACTTTGTAGGGAATTATTTGGCGGCACAGCATCGTGCAATTAACCAAACAGAGTTATCAAAAATGATTCATAAAGAGTTAAGTAATTAATGGGATGAATAAGTTTAAAAAACCAGGGAGCGATGATCAGAGCAAGCCTGCAAGGAAATCGAAGACAAGTGCGGCTGTATCTGAAAAACAGATTGAGCAATTAATCGCAGAAGGAGAACGTCCTGTTCAGCAGGAAGTGGAGCATTCGGTAGCTGAAAAAGCACAAGCTCTCATCAAACAGCACGCCTTGTTATCTACAGGAATTGGTTTAGTGCCACTTCCACTGATAGACATGGCCTCTATTACAGTAAATCAACTGGTATTGCTGCAACGACTTGCCCAATTATATCAAGTGCCCTTCAAGAAAAACTTGGCAAAATCACTCATTTCTGTTTTGGTGTATGATCTTGCAGCACATGGAGTTATTGGTGGCACCAGCAGTTTATTGAAAGGAATTCCAATTGTAGGAAGTGTGGTAGGTGGCTTAACTTTATCGGCTACTTCAGGTGCCATTACCTATGCTATTGGACAAGTATTTTTGCAGCATTTTGAATCGGGAGGAACATTTCTGAATTTTGATGCAGAGCAAATGAAAGCCTATTTCCATGAGTTTGTGAAGAAATAACCCAAAACTGATTCTATAGCTATGTTCATGTTGAAAATTTACGTCATTACCTGCCTATATGTCATCATTTGCACCACCATTGCGCATTTAGGTAGACGCACCCTAGCTGGTTTTTGGGGCATGCTTGGCCTCTCACTCATGTTTACCCCAATTTTTACATTCTTGGCTGTAGTAATTATGAAGCCTTGGAAAAACTATGACGCTTCATAAATGCATCGCCCTCTATTGAGGACGATGGCTTACGAAAGGTTAAGCAGGTATTTTGTCGCTAATAGGAAAAAGTGCCTTTAATAGCATCGTTGGGATGTCATGTTGCCGTACCTCTGAAAACGTATGGTGCAGCCAATCAGGGTAGGCGTTGATTTCTAATACAACGGTATCTGTTTCAGTAGGAGCTTTTGTATAATCCTTAGAAATGAGATCAAGTCCAAAAATGGAAACATTCAAATGCGTAGACAGTTGGGTGACCCATTGTTGGTAACTGGGGTGTAGTTCATGGGTAATATCAACAGCAATCCCTCCGTGTGTCATATTTGCGATGTATTTTAGGGTAACCTTTTGTCCATCAGCGGGTACAGATTCCAGTGTTAACTGTTGTTTTTCTAAGAGTTCCCAAGATGCCTCATCTAATCGGAGGTGATTGGCCGGGTTTTGTGTGTTGATCACTGCCCTTCGTGCATCAATTAAGGAAGCTAATGAATCCACCCCATTCCCCATCACATAAGCAGGTTTACGAACACATACCGCTGCTGCCTTTCCTCTAATAATGTGCATACGAATATCTGAACCTTCTATTTGTTCTTCCAATAGAAAGGAAGAATAGTGCTTTTTATGCCTTTCCCAAACCGCTTTAAGCTTTTCTTTGGTATCAATATTCATCTCCACATCATACCCTTCTGAGCCATTGAGGGGTTTACACACATAAGATCGACCATTACTCCAAAAACGATTGATGAGCTGAGTGTCTTTATTAAAGTCTTGAAAAACAATACTTTGAGGATGGGGAAGATTGAGCTTTTTCAACAATCGTTTTGTCAATTGCTTATTGCTACACATTAACCGAGTTTGGTACGTCATTTGAGTAATAGGAGCACCTTGGTAAAACCATTCTTCTATTCCCTGATACTCAAATGCCAATGTATTTAATTCCCCAAAAGGATTCAAGTCGGTTACCTGTATGCCATACTTCTTGGCAGCTTCAATGAGCTTTTTTTCTTGTAAATGCATGGTTAAGCTTTAATAGTGTTTATCACGAATGGTTTATTATGTAAAAATGTCACCTCTTTTTCCGTCTCTTGAA
>JBMYQA010000302.1:0-7170 GCA_049600855.1 Flammeovirgaceae bacterium
GACCCTTTCTTTTTCGATATTTCTCCAAGAGAAGCTATCGAGATGAATCCAGCTCAAAAACTGACTTTAGAGATTGTATGGGAAGCATTAGAACATGCTGGTATCCCTTACAAGAATTTAGAGGGAAGTCATACCGGGGTTTTTATGGGATCTGTTTGGAATGACTTTGAGCGTATTCGGATTAAAAAGCAGGCAACGATTAATCAGCATTCTGCAGTAGGGCAATCACTCAATATTATTGCCAATAGAGTTTCTTATGCGTTTGGTTTTCAAGGACCTAGTATTGTAGTTGATTCAGCTTGTTCATCTTCGTTACTTTCTGTGCATTTAGCATGTCAGAGTCTTCAAACTGGCGATTCCGATTTGGCCATTGCAGGAGGGGTGAATCTAATGCTTGACCCAGAAACATATGTTGCTTTATCAAAGTTTGGTGGCTTATGTGCCGATGGTAAATGTAAAACATTTGATGAAAAAGCAAATGGTTATGTGCGAGGTGAAGGCGCAGGAGTAGTAGTCCTGAAAAGATTATCAGAAGCTAAAAGAGATGGGGATAAAATCTTAGCTGTTGTTAAAGGAAGTGCTGTAAATAATGATGGCTATAGTAATGGATTAACAGCACCAAACTTAGAAGCTCAAAAAGCGGTATTAAAAGATGCTTGTCGAAGAGCTGGCATTGCTCCTAGCTCAGTGAATTATGTAGAAGCTCATGGTACAGGTACTAAATTGGGCGATCCGATAGAAGTAGAAGCATTAGCGTCTGTATTAACACAGGATAGAAAGGAATCAGAACCATTGCGAATAGGCTCAGTAAAAACCAATATAGGTCATTTAGAAGGAGCTGCAGGTATCGCAGGTATTATCAAAAGTATATTGATTCTACAAAATCGAGTAATTCCTAAGAGTATCAACTTTGATACACCTAATCCTTTTATTCCTTTTGAGGATTATAATATTCAAGTACAAACAGAAAATGAACCAATTCAGTTATCAAAATATAAAAAATTTAGAATTGGCGTAAGTGCTTTTGGTTGGGGAGGAACGAATTGCCATGTGTCATTGGAGGAGTATCCTGAAGAATCTAATGAGTTATTCGTGTATTCTGATGATTCAGACTTGGATATGCTTGCTTCGCTTCGCGAATTGAAGAATACATTGAAGAGGCAATCATATACTACTTCGCTTAAAAACTTATGTGCTGAATATGCTTCAGCCAATGAGGATAATAATAAAGCTCATCGAATTGCGTTTAAAGTGTCTTCTTTTAGACAGTTTGATAAGAAATTGAGTGGGATTATTGCCAGCCAAGGTGAAAAGTACTATGAGAAAGTTTCGAGTAAAAAGAAGAAGCTTGTATATGTATTATCTCCTTATGGTGGACAATATCCGAATATGGGGCTCAAACTACTGAAAAATGAATCAGTTTTCAGGAAAAAAATGGAGCTGTGTGACCAAGTATTCATGCGTCATGCTGGGTGGAGTTTGATTCAAAAGCTGAAAAATGTTACTGAGGCTGAATTGGAGGACATGTCCATCAATATTCCGTTATCCTATGCTATTCAAATATCCCTTCATGAATTGTATAAATCTTGGGGTATTAAACCTGATTTTGTTTTAGGACACAGTATGGGGGAGATTGCAGCCGCACACATAAGTGGGATTCTTTCTTTGGAAGATGCTACCCGAGTGGTTTATCATTATAGTAGACTACTTCAAGAAACAGCAGGGGATTTGGGAATGGCTGTAGTGAATTACCCCAAAGATATGGTAGAACAGCTGTTAGAAAACTACCCTTCTATTGAAATTGCAGGATATAATGCCCCAAACTCTACTAATATTGCAGGGGACAAGCCTTCTATTGATAAGCTGTTGAAAGAAATTCGAAATCGTGGAGGTAAAGCTGTTAAAATAAATATTCATGTAGCAGCACATACATCCTATATTAAACCTATCATGGATGAGATGGATCGCTCAATAGGACATATCGAGGCGATGGAACCCATTATTCCGATGATATCTACTTCTACGGACGAATCAGTAGTAGAACCTTCAGCTATGACTACAAAATATTGGAGTAATAACTTAAGGTATCCTGTAAACTTTTATCCAGCGATTGAAAAGTTACTAGAAGAAAATACGGTCTTCTTAGAGTTGTCGGTGCATCCTGTATTGCGTTATTACCTCAACAGTACTTTTGTTGCGCATAAAATAAATGCATTAGCTCTTTACAGTCTAGAAAAGGAAAAAGAAGATGTCATAGCATGTCAAAACCTATTAGCCTCTTTATACCTAGAAGGATATGACATTAATTGGAGTAAGATTTATTCTAAATATCATAACTCTCTCATTAATAAGAAGTCAATTATCCAAGAAGATGAGCCTTACGTATTAACGATGTCGGCAAAATCTGAGTTTTCGCTAAAGAAATATACGGAGGATTACATCCACTTTATTAAAGAGCAGGTTCATTCGCAAAAGGAACTGTTTGATATGTGTTGTACTGCTGCTATTAGACGTTCCCATTTTGGAATGCGCTTGGCAGTTGTCGGTAAAAACAAAGAGGAATTTATTGAACAGTTGCAATTCATTGCTGAAGATGAATACTTTGAAACTCCTGAAAATTACTTTCAATCAGAAGGGAAGTTAGTTTTCGTGTTTCCCGGACAAGGTTCACAATGGATAGGTATGGGGCAAGAGCTATATAAAAAAGAAGAAGTATTTAGGGAAGCCATACAGCTTTGTGATCGTACGCTTAATAAATATGTAGACTGGTCATTGATTGATGTAATCAATAATCCAGAAGAACGACATTTTAAAGAAATTGATATTATTCAGCCCAGTATTTTTGCCATGCAAGTGGCATTAGCTGAGTTATGGATGTCGTGGGGAGTGATGCCGCATGCGGTGATTGGACATAGTATGGGCGAGGTGGCTTCAGCCTACATTTCTGGTGCAATTTCTCTCGAAGATGCTGCGCTCATTATCAGTCAGAGAAGCAAAATGATGAAACAGGTAAGTGGTAAAGGAGCGATGTTAATGACTGATCTTACAGTGGATGAAGCAAATGAATTGAAAGGTAAGTTAACTCGAGAAATATCAGTTGCAGTTAATAACAGTCCAAAATCAAGTGTCTTGGCTGGAGATCATGACTTAATTCATGAATTACAGGTACAACTAGAAAGTGAGGGTAGGTTTGCTCGTACTGTCAAAGTTGATGTTGCTTCTCACAGTCATCATATGGATGCCGTTAGCTTGGAATTGAGAGATCAATTAGAACGAGTACAAGCACGCGAATCCGCTATACCAATGTATTCTACAGTCTTGAAAGGTAAAAAGCTTTCAGGTGAAGAGATGACGAAAGATTACTGGGTGAAAAACTTGCGAAACACGGTTCAGTTTGCAACAGCAATTGAATCACTAGCTCAAGATGAACATGCCGTGTTTATTGAGGTGAGTCCACATCCTGTGTTAACACGTGCTATAGAAGAGAACTTAGATGCAGTTGGTAAAGAAGGTATCGCTATTCCATCATTATTGAGAAATAAACCAGAACAAGAAGTAATCATCAAGCATCTTGGGGATTTATATTGTGCTGGTTACAATCCCAATTGGAGAGATTTTTACCCATCAGCTAGTATGTTAGTTGAATTGCCTGTGTATCCTTGGTATCGTGAGCAATTCCAAATTGAGGATAAATCAGAAGAGTTTAATCCTTATTTTCAAAAGAGTCCTTTACTTGGTCGTAAAATTAGAATTGCTGATAGTAAGCAAAATCACTATTGGGAGGTGAATCTGAGTACTAACCGCTTCCCATTCCTGAAAGATCATCTGATTGAAGGTAAAAACATGTTACCCGTCTCTTGCTACATTGAGATGATTCACGAGGCGGTGAATGAGTTATTTGATGGGAATGAGACTTTTGCAATTGGTAATCCGCATTTTACCAAACGAATAGAAATATTTGATGAAAAGCCAGTGCAGCTACAAATGAAGGTAAAAGTGATGCAGCCAGAACTGTTAGCTTTTAATTTCTATTACCTAGCAGAAAATGCAACTGAGTGGGTTGAGTGTGCCAGTTGTATGGTAAAAAACTTATTAGATGAAGATGAGGTTGAAGATGCTGAATACATTGATGTAGATATTGCTAGAAGAGAAGAGGCTAGAGAAATTATTGCTCCTGTTGAGTTTTATGATTTTTATAAGCGACTTAACATTAATTATGGAAATTATTTCCAATGTGTTAGCAAAATTGTATCAAAGGATGAGCACCTATTCCTTAAATTAACTCCTGATCATCGAGTAGTAAAAAGCTCTGGTCGTTATGGAATCCACCCCACTGTAATGGATGGTTGTTTCCAAGCGGTATTATTAGCAATACCCGAACACAAAAAAGGTGTTGGTTTCAAGATAGATTCTATCCGTAAGATTAGCTTTTTAAGGAAACCTGATTATGGCGCTCCAATTTGGGTACACATAAAAACGAGAAGACCTTACGATGAGGAGAAGAAACATTTGATTGCCGATATAATTCTTTTTACAGATGATAATAAGGTGATTTGTACCATTAAACGATTAAAACTAACAGAATTTGATTATAGCGCTAGTTCAAGCAAAGAAAATGAAATTATCGAAAACACTCGGTTAAGAGCTGTAAGTGATTCTGTAGGTACTAGCACCGCCACATTGCAACCTTCTAAAAAAGAAGAGGAAAAGAGTGAAGTATTAACGAAAAAAGTGCAGGTAGCAAGTCTGGAAGTTAAGGAAATTGAGGATATTCTGCGTTCAAGAGTTGCATCATTCATTAAGGCCAATAAATCTAGAGTGGGATTAAAGCAAGACTTTAAGAGTCTTGGTATTGATTCTCTCATGGTCATGAAACTCAAAGTGATTATTGAACAAGAATTTGGTGTTGCTATACAAACTACTGCTTTTTGGACATATGCTAATATTAAGCAATTTGCTAAGTTTCTTGCGAAAGAGCTGGGGGAACAACAGCCGCTTGCTATACAACATGAACGTATAAAAGTAGCTGAGGAAGTAACTAGTACGATTGAAGCGGATGTGGCACAATTAGGAGTAGATGAATTATTAGCAGAGCTAGAGAAAGAATTAGCAACACTTTCATAAGATAAGGTGGATTTTGCAAAAGGATGATGAAGATAATTTGCTGATTAGAAGTCTACACAATTTAGCAACTAGGCTCCTTTAATAATAAACCAATAAATTAAACTCTAATTTATTCCGAAAGCAAAGCGGAATAAGTTTTAGAAAAAAATCAACATATATATCTAATTACAGCAATTATTCTAAAGTCCTAAATTAAAGAATGGATATACTAAAATATTAAAATTTTGGAGACTCAAACTAGTAAAGAAACACTTTCAGGCGATGTACTGAAAGCAAAGCTTCGGGAAGCATTAATTGCCATCAAGAAGCTCAAAAAAGAAGTGGCAGATCATACAGGTGTTGGTCATGAAGATATCGCGATTGTTGGAATGGCTTGCCGTTTTCCTGGAGGAATTAAAGACCTAAAAGGATATTGGGACTTACTCGAGGGAGCTAAAAATGTGATCACTGAAATTCCGAAACAACGTTGGGATAATGACTACTTCTACCAAGAAGAAGAAAAAAAAGAAGGTAAAATTAATACCAAATACGGTGGGTTTATTGATGATGTTGAACTGTTTGATAATACCTATTTTGGCATTTCGCCAATAGAGGCGAAATACATGGACCCTCAACAACGCTTACTATTAGAAGTAACTTGTGAAACACTTGAGCATGCTGGAATAAATATTCAATCTTTACAAGGAAGTGATACTGGTGTTTTTGTGGGTTCCGCAGCGAATGATTATAGCAGAAAACACTTGAACTCTCCCAATAATCACGACATCAGTGCGTACTCGATTACTGGAGGGGAGCTGTATGCTATTCCTGGAAGAATTTCCTACATCTTAGGTTTACAAGGACCGTCTTCCTTAGTAAGCACAGCTTGTTCGTCTTCCTTAGTGGCTATTCATCAAGCATGTCAAAGTTTATTGTTACGCGAATCCAACTTGGCCTTAGCAGGAGGGTCTAATCTAATGATTAGTCCTGAACCTTATATTGCCCTTTCTCAAATGGGAGCATTATCTGTAGATGGGCAGTGTAAAGCCTTTGATGCAAAAGCAAACGGCTATGTGAGAGGAGAAGGAGTAGGGATGGTAGCATTAAAACGATTGAGCGATGCCGAGAAAGATGGCGATGAAATATTAGCCGTCATTAAAGCAACTGCTGTTAATCAAGACGGGAAAAGTAATGGCTTTACTGCTCCTAATGTAAAAGCTCAAGAAAAGCTCATAGAAACAGCATTAGCTAAATGCGGATTAGATATTTCGCAGATCGATTTGATTGAAGCTCATGGAACAGGTACCCCACTTGGCGATCCTATAGAATTGCAGGCCATCACTAATGTGATTAAGCGTTCAGCTCAAAAAAGAGAAAAACCATTGTTAATAGGTACTGTAAAATCAAACTTTGGGCATACAGAAGGGGCAGCAGGCGTAGCAGGATTAATTAAGATGGTGTTGGCTATTCAACATCAAAAAGTGCCTCAAAGTTTACATTTTGAAACACCCAATCCATATTATAAATGGGATGAAAATCATATCAAGGTTCCCCAAAAAACGTTGGATTGGCAAAAAGATTCTGCGAGAGTAGGCGGAATAAGTAGCTTCGGTGTAAGCGGTACAAATGCCCATGCAATTGTTGCAGAATATGTGCCAACAGCAGCGGAATCACTTCCGACTCCAGAAACAGGGATACATTTATTGCCCATTTCAGCAAACTCCTTTGAGGCTATACAAGCATATGCGGCTAAATATGCAGCACATTTTGAAGGAATCGCTGAGAAAGAAATCTATCATCATACCGCTTCGGCACTGTATAATAGAACACAACTCAAGAATCGTGTGGTATTAGCGGCAAGCAGCAAAGATAGTTTAATGCATAAGTTGAAGGAGTTGGCTGCTGATCGCTTAACTATTTTTACAGCTATCGATGCTGAAAAAGGACTATAATGGATCATCCATCCCTTCATTATGTTGTATATATCATAATTATGGTACTTACGAAGCTCGTTTTCATCGGACATACATATGTGGTCTCTACACACCAACTTCTCCATCTCAAACT